>CAZKOK010000008.1:0-19570 GCA_964554355.1 uncultured Spirochaetia bacterium
AGTAACAATAGGCGACAGAGAAGTAGATTCGTTTGATTTTCTGGAACTAAATATACTGACATCACTAAAATCCACCAGCACCCTCACCGAACCGAACGACGCCTACAACCCCGCAAAACTCTTCGATCACGACCCCAAAACCATGTGGATCGAAAACGCAGACGGCCCGGGCATCGGCGAATCTGTCTCCATGTCCTTCAATAAGGACATAACCATAGACGCAATCAGCTTCCAGCCCGGCTGTTTCTGGGGCTCCTACTGGAAACAGAACCACCGCGTAAAGCAGCTGGCTATCGAAATAAACGGCAAAACATACCTGGCCTCATTCACCGACGAAATGAAAGACCAGCAGTATAAATTTCCGGAACCGGTTACCTTTAGGGATATAAGATTCACGATAAAGGACACTTATCCTTCGACAAAATGGGACGATACAGCCATTTCGGAAATAATGTTCTTCTCGGGAGGGAAGGAAGCGGAAGTTGATACGGGGGTGTTTGCGGCCGGGCTTTAGAAGAAGGAATAGTCTCTATAAGCGAAAACGGGGAAGGGTTTCTCACAGAGGCCCAGAGAGCACGGAGGTTTTGTGAAAGGGGGTGACCTGCCCTCATTATACAGTTTGGAGAAATCAGTCTTTTTCTCTTAGTTCCATTGCCATTTTACTTATTTCCTCTCCGTTTTTTTGAGGAAATAAGCCGGAACGCCACTGTGTGTAGTCGAATTTATCAAGCTGAACCAAAGATATGAATTTCTCCGTTTCAATAAGTCCTATCTGGGAACTTAAAATTTCGTATCCTTTTATTTTAATTTCAGAATCAGTCATTTGAAAGTTCCTCCATATACAATACAAATTCTATTCATTTCCTTAATCAGGTTTTAAGTTTCTGCTGTGTCAGATACGGCAATATCTTTCCATTTTCCTATTTCTGTTTTCCGTTCATAAAATGGATTTTTTTCATTCTCAAAATCAAGCATATATGACCAGCATAATTTGTAATTTCCCGATTTGACATTTTCCTGAATAACTATCTTTGCTTCCGTCTCAAGTTTTATTCTGATTTGTGACTGATCATCAAATGGTCTGTTAAAACAGCAATTATCAAGATAGATTCCGGGAATATCCATAAAAAATCCTTGTCCAAATCAATATGATATAAATTACCAGATAAATACCAAAAAATCAATTAAATCAAACTGACTTAAATCATCTTCCGTCTTCAATAGCCTGCCGAAACCACGGTCTGACAGCAGGTTTTCTGATTATAAAATTATGCATTTTAAGGTTCAGGTCACCGGATTACACGGAAATCAGGCTGTTATTGGAAAACCTGTGAAAGATATAATAATCTTAATACAATCCAGTTCATCCGCGGAGGCTCTTTCTCTCCCTGCGGAATGTAATCGCTGATTGATACTGCAGAAGATAACGGCCCGAATTCTTATGACTGTCTGCGTTATTTATTTGAAAAGGCTCCTCCGGCAGAAAGCATCGAGGATCGGGAAGCACTTCTGCCCTGGAATCTGAAAGAAAAACTTCTGAAAAAGTTATAATTACTGTATAATTTGACGGCACTTGCAGGGTGCATAAATTGGCACTCACGAAAATATAAAATAATATAAAAATTGTCTTGATGATTGATACTTTTATTGGTTAGGAAAATTACAGGAAAATAATATTAATATGATTAATCCGGAAAATGCCTGAAAATTGTTCAACTGAAGATATTCAATATGAATTATATGCAAAATCAAAGATTGAAGCTGGCCTGGAAGATATAAAGAATGGAAAAACCATCTCTGAACAGGATATGGACAAAGAAATAGATACATGGCTTCAATAGAATGGACGATCACCGCCAAAAATGATTTAAAAAATATATTTGATTATATTTCAAAAGATTCCTTCTATTCACTTCCATTACATAAACCGAAAGCAGAATGAAACGGAGACCCCTGACTGGTCTATTCAACCTCGAAAGGAGAGTCTGTTGACTCGAAATTCGATTTCCCCGCATTCGCAGACTCCTGCCGCAATGTGCAGACGCTCTTGGCAACTCAGGCAGGCTGTGCGTCCGCATCGCTTGCAGGTAAATGAAATCTGGCCTACATCGTTATTGCAAAAGGCGCAGATGAAAATGCTGGCTTTTGAGTCGGGAAGCAAAGCGGCGGTTTCTGAATAATTGTATTTTCGGGCAAAATCACCGGCCAGAAGACCGTTCTTGTGCTTCGTGTGAACCATGGCGCCTTTGGCGAGAAGTTGTTTGACAATTTCCGTTCTTCCGTTTCTTGCCGCCAGCATAAGAGCGGTCCATCCTTCCCTGTTCCGGGCGTTCGGATCGGAACCGGCCTGAAGAAGGATGGCAACGATGTTTTCATGCCCTTCCCTGCATGCCTTCATCAGCGCGGTGAAGCCCTTTTTTCCCATTTGTTCGATGTGAGCTCCCTTATTAATTAGCATCGTGACAATGTCCGCACAGCCCTTGTTCGCCGCCTCCGACAATGCCGTTCTGCCGACGTTATCTTCACTGTTAACGTCGACCCCCGCATCAATGAGAGTTTTTGCGATATCTACGTACCCTTTATATGAGGCGCAAATAAGAGCTGAATATCCTTTCCGGTCAAAAGCTTCAGCGTCCGCCCCGGCCCCCAGGAGTGCGTTAACGGTATCTGTCCGTCCGTTCGCGACTGCTCCAAAGAGCGCAGTCCATCCGTCTTTGTTCCGGATCTCAAGCGAGGCGCCGTGTTTCAGCAATAGATCAATGACGCCCGTGTGACCTTCCCAGCCCGCGCGGGCGAGGGAGGTCAGGCCCGTTTTGCAGGAATGGTTTACATTCGCCCCTTGCTCGATGAGTAATGCAACTGTTTCCTCATGACCGCAGCGGCTGGCCAGCAGTAACGGGCTCCATCCCTTCTTACCTGAGGTGTTTACCACGGCTCCATTCCGGATGAGAAAGGCCGCGGTATTCGTTTGGCCGTATTGAGCGGCCCAGGATAACGGAGTAAAGCCGCCTTTATCTTTGGCGTTTATTTTCGCGCCGTGTTTTATGAGTAAATCCGCGATTTCGGTATGCCCCTTCGTCGCAACGTCCATCAAAATGCTTGTCCCGTCTTTCCTCGTGGCATTAACTCTTGCCCCCTTTTCTATCAACGTAAGGGTAATATCCCTGTACCCTTCGCTTGCCGCACAATACAGGGCAGTAGTACCGTCCATCGCCGGTACATTGACTTTGGCGTCGTTCCCGATTAGGAGCTCCACTATGGAGATATGACCGTTAAGGGCCGCACCATGGAGGGGTGTATAGCCGTTTTTATATTTGGCGTTGACATTTACTCCACTTGCGATATTGGCTTTTATTTCTTCAATATTCCCGCTTTGCGCCGCTGTAAAAATGTCCATACATTATCCTCCGTTTTCACTCGATCAGATTTTATATCTATGCAAAAGAAACGTATCAGGCTGGAGTGATATGCATATAGTTTTTATAAAAGGCATAAAGCATCCTCTGTAGTGGCCGGAAGGTTATAAGGAACTGCAGGCAAAAAAATTTGTGATTTTCACATGGCAGTTCTTTGACTGACAGGAAAAGTCAAAGGCCGCGGATGCCCGTGTGACGGGATGTGACGCCGATATTGCCCTTTCCTGCCCGCAATCCGGTTTTCAGCCATAGCGTAGCACGCAACCATACGGTGTTCAAGGGGTCCGCCGCTTGTATTCGCCCCGCGAACACAGACGTACGCCCGCGGGCTTTGCCCGGCGGCGTCTCCCTTGAGCAGGTCCTTCAGATGATAGAAAGAGTTATAATCGCTGTCAACCAGATTTTTCCGCAATGCAGCGGGTTTCAGATTAAAAATCCGGGAAATCAGCTGTTTTCAGTTTTACTGCCGCAAAAATCCGTCCAATGGCAGTGAACGGCATTTTTTCCAAAGCTGCATGCCCTTAACCCGGCATTCTTCTTCAGATGTTTCAGGATATTTTTGATCCCGGCTGTATCCTGGATTACAGCTATCACTTTCATTTCCGAACCGCATTTGGGACAAAGAAACGGATCAACCTCATAAATCTTTGCTGTCAGCCTCGCCCGGGTGATGAAGAATTAAAAAATAAAGAATTCAAAAAAGAATATGATGCTCTTGAAGAAGAATTTACCCTGGCAAAAAGAAATTCTTCAATTAAGAAAAGATATGAATTTAACCCGGAAAGAACCGGCTAAAAAAGTTGGAACATCCCGGCCTTCAATTGCCAGAGTAGAATCAGGGAATTACAGGAATGTTACATTATCATTTATTCGGAAAACAGCAGAAGTATCGGGAGCAAAAACAGAAATACATCTGAAAAAGATTTCGTAAATGAAAGACATATACCTGACATTAAGCAAAATGTTAATCAGCATTCAGTAACCCCGGGGCAGGGAAGATCTTCAGCATTGAAGCCTGATCATTCGGCAGTATGATCTTCCGGCTGAAAATATACATTTCATTGAAACCGGATAATTATCCTGTATTGAAAAGCCCTTCGCGTCGCTGCATCGCAGCGTGGGATATTATTCATTTGTGCGCCCAGGAAGAAGGAGACAGAATCATCTGTCTCCTTCTTCCCCGGTTTTTCATTGCCTAAAATCCCTGAAACGTTATATTGGAATAGTCCCGCCATACTTCCGCGTTCATGTATGCGTCAAGGCTGGCGGACGGCACCCGCACCGTGACTGCCGATGTGCCTGATATGCTACCGTCGGTGATTTCCGGCGGAGTTTCGGCCAGAATGGTTATGGTTTCAAGACCGCTCGGATTCAGGGCATGGTATCCCATCCGGGAAACTGTCGATGGAAGAGTGACTGAAACAAGTTCCCAGCAGCAGGATAAAAAGCTGTAAGATATTTCAGTGATTCCTTCGGGAATATTAATCGCTGTCAGATCGTAGCAGTTTTCAAATACGCCCGATCCGATTTCCGTCAGGCCCGCCGGAAGCTGTACGGTCAGGAAGTCGCAGTGCATGAATGCGCTGTCGCCGATGACGGTTATTGAGTCGGGTATTACGAGGTCGGTTATGCCTGAGTTTCCGTAAAACGTATAAGCCGGGATTTCCGATATTTCCGGGGCAAGGCTGATGGCGGCAATCGAGCCGCAGTTGCGGAAGACCCCGGTCCCGAACTCTGTAATATTTCCCGGTATGCTGATTAATGACAAAGCACCGCAGTTCCTGAATGCATCTGAACCCAGGACCGTCAGGGACCCGGGCAGCAGAATATTGTCAAGGCTGGTACAATCCTGAAAGGCGGATATGCCGATTATGGACAGACCTTCGGCAAAGGTCACGCTGGTAAGGCCGGTGCATTTGTAAAAAGCCTCTTCCTCTATTTCCTTTATATTTTCATGAATGACTATTGAATACATGGATTTGCAGTTATAGAATGCGCTTTCCCTGATTAATTCAACAGAATCCGGGATAATCACGGCAGACAGTTTTTCGCAGTTGTAAAATGTCTCGTAGGGAATTTCAGCCAATGTATCCGGCAGTGATACCGATACCAGCTTTGTGCAGCCTGAAAAGACAAAATTTCCCATTACAGAACAGTTGTCGGGTATGGAAACCGAAGTCAGTGCTGTGCAGTATGAAAACGCCGATGCACCAAGGCTTTCCAGCCCCGTTCCCGGATTTATGCTCTCAAGCGCCCGGCATGAGGAAAATGCCCCGGAACCGATGGATGTAACGTTGTCCGGCAGTTCAAGTCCCGTAACCGACTCGCATGCGGTAAAGGCTTCGTTGCCGATTGATTCGAGTGTGTCGGGAAATATGATTGTTTCAAGGGCATCACACCGGCTGAAGGCCCGTTCCCCTATAGAGGCCAGTGGTTCAGGCAGGATTGCGCTTTGAAGTGCTCCGCAATTGTAAAAAGCTTCCTCGTTTATTGATGTCAGGCTTCCCGGGGGGAAGATGACCGATTCCAGTAAATCACAGTTTCTGAACGCTGATTCCTCAATAACTGATAATGATGAAGAGAGAACGGCTTCCGTAAGCGAACCGCAATTATAAAAAGCGCCTGCTCCCATGGTTTCCACCGAGTCGGGAATAACAATGGATTCGACGCTGCTGTAGGCGAATGCATATCTTCCGATTGTCCGCAGATTTGCCGATAACGTTACCTGCGCAAGCGCGTCTGTGCCGGAAAAACAGTGGTCTCCTGTTTCTTCCACGGTATCCGGGAGGGTAATTTCCTCAATTGCACTGCAGTTGCTGAATGCAGATGCCCCGATCGTAATCAGGCCGTCAGGAAATTCAATTTCCGGCAGGTTTGCACAGTAATAAAAAGCGCCCTCTCCCAATGCTTCAAGCGAATCCGGAAGGTTCGCGAAGGCAAGAGCACTGCAGTTGGCAAAGGCGCTTGCCTCAATGGTTTTTACGCCTTCGGGTATTGTGATTCCTTCGAGGTTTGAACAGTAATTGGCTAATGACAGGGGTACCGCCTCAAGATAACCGCCCGGGGGCAGAACAAGCGACCGAAGCTGCAAACAGCTTTGAAAAGCGTACTGTCCGATAGCAGAAACATGGTCCGGAATGGTCGCTTCCTCAAGTACGGAACAGTAGGCGAATGCATATTTACCTATCGAATCAAGATTTGCGGAAAAATGAACTTCGGCAAGGCTTCTGCAGTAAATAAAGGCGGAATCGCCGATCGATTCGGTATTATCCGGAAAGCTGACGGAGGTCAGAGATACGCAGTTGCTGAACGCCGTATCGCCTATGGTCTCAAGCAGAAGGGATAAGGATACCGATTCAAGGGCCGCGCATGCTCTGAATGCTCCCGTACCGATAACGGTTACCGAATCGGGAAGTTCAATGGCCGTAAGTTCCAGACAATTATGGAATGCGTCCTCGCCTATTGACGGTATGCCGTCGGGCAGGTTTATCACGGCAAGAGACCGGCATTCGCTGAATACCTGGTTTTCTATAGGGCCGTACGTACCGTTCAGACTTACCGAGATTAATGAGGAACAGCTGTTGAACAGGCTTTCGGGGACGGCATCCAGAGAGCAGTCAAGCACGGCGCTTTCAAGCCCCGAACATGCCCTGAACGCGCTGACACCCAGTGAAGTAACTGATGACGGAATGTAAACGGATATGAGGCCGGTATAGGCGAATGCATATTCGCCGATGTATTCGACGCCTGACGGGATGTTCACGGCCTCAAGGTTTGAGCAGGATGAAAATGCCCTGTCCCCGATTGATATGACTGAATCCGGTACAGACACGGTCCCGATATACCATTCATCGCTGAATCCCCTATCCTCAATGTATCTGACCGGCAGTCCCAGCCACCAGGCGGGTATGACAACATTCTGTTCATCAAAGTAGTATGACGCTTCAACCTCATAACATGAATCATTTATCAGGGTATAGTTCATTCCCGGAGAGGCGTCTATCCACTTTGCGTAAAGCGTGCAGTCGGATTCGGGAACAAACGGGAAGTCAACGCGGGAGAGCGGGGAAAATCCGGGATCGCTGAACCAGCCTTCAAGGGCGCTGGAATCCCTTGAGGATTCAGGAAAATCGGAAATGATGTTCCGCGGCATTGGATCGATTGCGGTCCCGCCGTCGGTATCGAATGAAACGGTAAACAGTTGGGATTCATACCAGTACGCATATACCGTTATATCATGTGTAATAACGGTGCCTGTAGTAAACTGGGTCCCGCTGCCTTCTGTCGCCGTAAACCATCCGCCGAAAACATATCCCGGTTTGTACGGCCCGGAAGGAAGTTCCGGGACATTTACCGAATCGCCTGCAACAAGTATGATCCGGGGATCACATAAATTCTGGGCACCCTGGCAGTCAAATGTGATCTGATGGAAAGGTGTGGACGGATCTGCAATATTAATGGTGACGGTATATTTTTTGAAAGAATCATCATCAGCAGTTACCGTGTATTCAACAGGTGATGTAAAATCCATAGCCGTTCCCGAAGCCGGGCTGATATCTTTTCCGTTGAATTCAATTACAGGGACAAGAGCCGACAGATCCGTTCCTGCTGGTACATCTGCCTGGATTTCTCCCGCCTGCTCCAGCACAATCCCGTATACCGAGGGATCGACAAGTCTGAAAGATGTGATTTCTTTTTCGTAGTCAGGGGGGGCAGGAGGCCCGTCAGGACCATTTTCCGGTAAGGGGCATCCCGTAAGAAGCAGCAATAATAATAAAACACTTGCTGTTAATTTTTTTTTCATAATAAATTCTCCTGGTTTTTGGTTTTACATATACCGAGATAGCCGAAACGCGGATTTTGTTGCAAAATTTTTTAAAAAACTGAAAAACGTGACAATTGACCAGTAAATGAAATGCTGATAAACATATGGTATATGTACAGCTGTAAATCTGTAGACGATTTCATTAAGCTTTATGCTATATATTATAAAAAGATATTCAATTTCTTTCTGAGAAACCTCAATCATATGGAGACAGCTGAAGACCTTACTTCAAATTCCTTTATTAATGCGCTCAAATACATAAAAACAAAAAAGAGTGAAATCCGCAATTTCAATGGCTGGATATATAAAATTGCAACAAATGAGCTGTTTTCTTATCTTAAGAATAAACGGAGAAAGGATTCCTTAATTGTTGAAAACAACAAGCCGGATTTCATGGATGCATTTAAGGATGAAAAAAACGATAATTATGATTTTTCGGATTATCTGGTAATAAGGGAAGCAATGAACAGGCTGAAACAGGAAGAAAGGTTAATTGTCGAAATGCATTTTTTTGAGAAATTGAAATATGAGGAAATGTCTGTAATTCTGAATATGAAAGAGACAAGTATCCGATCCATAGTTCACAGGACGATTAAGAAAATGAGGAAAATAATTGACAGGGAACAAATATGAAAAAGGAAGATAAACTTTACAGTTTATTAAAAAATATGAATATTCCGCTCATCCCTAATAAAAAGCATCAGTCAGAATTATTTCAGCATCTCAAAAAAATAGCTGAAGAAGAACAGCCTGAAAAAACAACAGATAATACCGGGTCGGGACCGGGCATTAAGATATTGCTTTCAGCTGCAGCGTTTGTTGTTGTTTTTATTTCTTTTGGATTGCTTTTCACAAATAATTACAAATCCGGTCCTGCTGAAAGAGACAGTTTTGATATTTTCCTGAGTTCGAAGAGCGGCAGGGTCCTTGCCGACGGTAAGGGAGATGAAGACCCGGCAGAAATTCCGGCAGGGCAGAACGATATAAAAACCATAAGCACTTTTGAAGGATCTTCATGTACATTTCAAATTGATGATTCCATAGTTGTAAAGCTGGAAGAAAATTCTTCGCTTTCATTCCGGAAGGCAGATACTGTTGATGATAAATATACGGTTTTTCTGAAGCTTGAAAAAGGAACAGGATATTTCAAAACATCGGAACAGTCGGGAAAAAAGATTATAGTCGAAACGGAACATGGTTCTTTCAAAACAATTGGAACGAGTTTTATGCTGAAAGTACTTCAGGGAGAAAAAACAATACTATATGTTATTGACGGCATTATAAACATAATTTCAGACAATGGGACAGTTCTCTGTGAAAGAGTATCAGCAGGTCAGAATGTATGGGTTGATTCCTCGTCCAATATCGGGATAATAGATGAACCCCCGAAAGATATGCTTGAAAAAACGGATTTATTTAATTTGATCAAGCCTGCAGATATTGAAAAAGATATTGTGCATCATGTTATAAGCATCAACAGTCGGCCGGAGGGTTCCCTGATCGATCTGAATAATGGAATTAGCGGAAAGGGGACATTGACTTTTACAGCAGAACCTGGAAAAGAATATTCAATAAGTATTTCAATGGATGGATATGTCACCAGGACGATACGCAGAATCTTTGATGAAAATCTTTCATTTGATGTCATACTGGAAAAAGCAGAGGAAAGATATGACGGCGGCGAAGAGAAGTCTTTGAATATGGAAACAGCGGCTGATGCCGAAGATAATGAAAAGACGATAATGAACAGCAGCGGTGAAGAGGAAATTGATTCGGCACCTGATGATACCCGGATAATTGAAGATAACAATGAAGTAATTAAGGACAACATTGAAACAAGCGAGGATAACAGCACATTAATTGAAGATAATGAAGAAAAGACTGATAATGATGATATTGAAGCTGATGAAGCAGACAGTCCGGAAATACCTGTAATATTTTTTACTGCTGATCATCTGGATAGTAATTTCACATCATGGAAAAACATCAAAGCCTTGATTAACGACGATAGCGGCGATTCAGCAATAAGCGATCCGGGAAGCGACATTTCGGAAGTGTATCTGGCAAAAAGCAATGAATATTTATTTGCCGGAATAAAGCTTGCAAATGGAGATATAAATGAAGAGCTTTCACCGGAAATTATACTGTCTTTAGATTCAACTGATATTTACATAAAGAAAATAAGGGGAAAATATACTAATCAGAAATGGCAAACCGAACTGGAAACATCGGCAGGAGAAACAATAATCATGGATGCCAGAGAAAGCGGAATGACCGAAAGTAATGGCTCATTCATTTTCATCAGGATATCTTTGGATGAATTATTCATAAATGGATTTATTCCGCCGAAGACCGAGATAGAGTTTGGAGTTATGCTGAAAATGCAGAAATATCAGAGACTTGTTGTAACATCTGATGAAACTGATTTCTTCAGGGTCAGGTTTTGATTTATGAACGGAATGAAAAAGAATATGTTTTTATTGATTCTTATGGCTTTATACTTTAATTGTGCAACATATATGAAGACTGTCCCCAAAGGCGAAACAGCAAAAAAAGGCAAACTGTATATCGTAAGCAGGGTAATTACAGAATTTGATTTTTTTTCGGATGAGGATGATAATGATAAAAAAAAGTCGGAATGCTATCTGTTTTTCAGTAAAAACGAAGAGACTGATCCCGGTTTTTCAGGGGACGTCGGGGACGTTTTTTTAAATGTGGCATTTGATGAATATTTTGTAGCAGGAATCCCCGAAGACTATTTATACATAAAAGGTTTTTCACGTAACTCTGTAAATGAGGAATTAATGCAGATAATTACCAGTATAAAAATAGATCATAACGGGAAAGATACATTTTTATATATCGGCGATATTGTTTTCTATATGGAAAATGATTATATAAATGTAAAGGTTGTGGACAATTCTGATAAGATGAAAAATGAATTTTCCGGGTACATCAGGGATCTGTCCGGTCATTTTCTTTCGCCTGTGACAAACCTGTTTTCATTTGAAAATCCTGCCATATTGAGAATATATAAACTGGTAATGGGGTACGGCTATGCTTATATAAACGGAACCTGGCAGACGGTCCCGCGACCGGAGAGTATCCTGATTCTGGAGAAATAAAAATTGACCGCCAAATGAAGGGAAATGGGCGATTATACGGATTAAAAACACTTTGCCGCCCTGGCGTTCTCTGCGGGAACCATTAAGAATCTTTCACTGAAAACCGGACTGCCAATCGTCATCCATGGGCTGAGGTTTGGTTTTCGGTTTTCCTTCTTTGACTGTAATCATCAAACATATTGTAAATTTCACTAATCATAAAAAAATTTGCAGTGTTTTATAAGATTAATTATGATTTATATCTGATGATTCTTGAAAACTATAAAATACTGATTGTTGATGATTCCAGGTTTTCTCAAAAATACCTTTACAAAATACTTGATAAAGCCGGGGCGGATATATTTACAGCAAATAACGGTAAGGAAGCCCTGGATATTTGTCAAAATAATAAACCGGATCTTATCCTGAGTGATATTAATATGCCGGTAATGGATGGCTTTGAGCTGATAAAGCAATTGAATGAACTCAGGCTGCATATTCCGCGGGTAATGATCACAAATATGGACATAGATAAATATCTGGAGCTGGCTATTAAAAATGATATAGGAAATATTCTCTCCAAACCTGTCGATCCCCTGGAATTGGTCAGGCTTTGTCATAAACTTATAACGCAGAAAGGGATATTCGGGATCAGGAATTATCTGCTTGGCAGTAAATCTTTAAAAAAAATTGAAATAAGAAATTCAAATCAGATTCGCCCGACAATAGACATTATAAATAAAGATGCGCTTGATGCAGGAATGGCACAGGAAAATAAAATGTATCTCACCCTGATTTTATCTGAAGTTATTATAAATGCCTTATATCATGCGCACGGGTATACAGAGGAAAAACAGAGGAGTGCCGCTATAAGTTTAAAGTCAGATGAAAAAGTTGAGGTCTGTTTTGGAACAGGAAAAAAGAAATATGGAATATCTGTCACGGATTTTCAGGGCAAGCTGACCAAGGAGAGTATTCTGAAAGCCTTTAAATCATATGTTGAGCAGGAAGAAATGCTGGAAAATGCCGTAAATACCGGTGAAGATATTTCAGATTTGTTATCGACAGCAGGAAGAGGACTTCAAATGATCAGGATGATGTCGAATGAATATTATTTCAATATAAAATGCGGTGAAAAGACAGAAGTAATTATTCTGCTGGATTTTAATAAAGATGATCAGGAAGATAAAAAAAGTTCAATAAAAATAAATGAAGTATATTAGTTTTTTATAAACTGCCGCTTTGCCAGCGTCGACACGTCGTCGCGTGAAACATTATCCCCCTGTGCGCCCTTGACTTTTCAGTTGCCGGGTTTAACATTCTGAAGTATCCTGAACATATGAAAAAAAATAAAACAGAATACAGAAGATCGCTTTCAAACGGACAAATAGCCGTTCTCATTATTCCTCCGATCATGAAACGCTGGACGGGTAAACCATTTCCCTGGAAAGTCCTGGAGGCGGCAGATATATTATTTATGCAGGCGCTTTCCTTAACTGCACGAAAGTTGCCGATTATCTGGTTGAAATAACAGGGCTTGAACTTTATAAGACAAAAAGTTATTAGCCGGCATCATCCGAAATGCTGATTAATGGGGATAGAGACAGCATATGATGCGATGTGGATGTGAACTGCCCGGATTATAAGCTCCTCTGCGCTTCCGTGGGAAACCTCATCCCTCCGCCCGATACGCCCTGATATACTTCCCGTACAACCCAAGATTCTCTTTCATGATCACCTTTGTCCTTTCAAGCAGCGCCTCCGGACTCTTTTCGCCCGCGCGTCTGGCGATTGCCTGCAGGCTTTCTTCTCCGGAGGGCAGGGAATGGGTCTGGCGGTCTTCGAACAGCTGAAGGACGTGCTCAAGTTTTCTTAGCCGGATGTAGTTCTCAGACATGGTAGCGGCCTCTGTTTTATCAATAATGCTTAAGTCCGAAAGCAGGGAAATGCTTTTCAGTGTGTTTCCGCATATATAGCGCGGGTCTTTTGATGCGAGCGCGAGCTGAAGGGGCTGCACAAGGAATTCTATAAACCTTATCCCGCCCGGTCCGGTTTTTATATTCAGCCCTTCATGCGTTTTCTGTACAGTTCTCTCCACTGCAGCCAAAAGATTTATGTGAGAGCTTTCGATTAACGCATCCCTGTCCACGGGTTTTGACAGGATATCACGGATAACATTATTCACTTTCTCTTTTTCGTCCGGGCTGCCGGTTATCGGGGAAATCCTGAGAGCGGCCTGGAATTCCCAGAGCGAGGCGTTTTTTTCATAATAATCTTTCAGCTGATTCAGCGAAAACACCAGGGCCCCGGAAGAACCGAAAGGACGCAGTCGGAAATCAACACGGTAGGCAAATCCTTCATCTGTATGTGAACTCAGGGTTTGTCCGAGTTGTTCGATTATTTTCCTATACTGCCTTTCTTCTTTTTCAGACAGGCTTTCCCTGATATGAATGGCGGCAAGATCGATGTCGCTGGAATAATTCAGTTCTCCGCCGCCGAGTTTTCCGAAAGCAAGAATGATAATCGGACAGTCCCCTTCCGGATGTTCCCTGCGCCACAGCCTTTTCAGTGAAGCATTAATCACAGCCCTGGCAAGCGCGGATATTTCTGATGTGATTATATTAAAATCAGCGGCATTGCAGATGTCTCTTGCGCTTATCCTGAGCATTTCCAGCTTTTTAAATTTCCTTATCTCCAGAAGCCAGTCTTCATCACTTTGCGAACTCTGTTCTATGTATTTCAGGTCTTCCGACATTTCCGCTTCTGTTCTTTCCGACAGAAGAATTTTCCTGTTCATCAGCCAGTTGAAATAATTGGGCCTGCTGATCAGAATGTCGCTCAGGTACTGGCTGAATGCGAAAATCTTCAGCATAATCTGGAGAACCATCGGCTGCTGCAGCAGTTTCCGGTAGTGGTCCTCCGGATTCTGGATGTTTTGCGTAAAACGTTCCCAGTTGTTAAGACTCATATCAGGATCAGCGGTTTCGCCTAAAAGCCTGAATGCCAGTACCGCAACTCTTGCAAATGCTTTTGACTGATTTCCGGTCCCGGCCATCTGCCGGATATTTGTAAATGCACGTGAAGCATTCTGAAGGCCGCTTCTTTTCAGTATTCCGGCTATTTTTTCCTTGCTGACCGATTCGGAAAGGACAAGGTCTGCAATATTACGTTTGTCTGTCGGAGGCAGGGAATTCCGGCCCAGCCGTTTTTCTGCAAACAGGCGCACTCTTGCCGTAATAGTCTGGAAATCAACCAGCAGCTGGTTTTCGGGAGTAAGGTCGCCCAAAGGTCTGTAACCCATTCTTCCTGCCAGATGGAAAAACTCTCTTGACGAAGTGTCCGGCAGATAAAGATCAAGCGCCGATCCGCGCAGCATTCGCAGGCTGTTGATCAGTTTTCTTAAAAACTGATAAGCCTGAATAATGCCGTCTGCCTCGTCCCTTTCCAGAAGTTTTATTCCGACAAATTCATCCAGCGCAGAATGTATACTCGGTGTTCTTAAGCCGGGATATTTTCTTCCCTGTTCAATCTGAAGGATCTGGACTGCGTATTCAAGGTCGACAAGACCGCCCACAGAGAATTTGGCGTTGATACTCTCGACTTTCTGTTTCTGCCCAAGCTGGATCTTTCTTGCTTCTCTCAGTTCGGCCAGATCTATGCTGCCTTCTGAATACAGATAATCATTGCGCAGCTGTTCAATTTCCCTGATAAAACCGGGGCTGCCGGAAAATCCGCGAAGCCTGACAAGGGACAGGATTTCCAGACTGTGCGCTTCTCCGCCGGGACCGTAATAGCTGCAGAAATGTTCCAGACTGCAGGCAAGCGGCGAGTTTTTCCCCCAGGGCCTCAGTCTGAGATCAATGCTGAATATTCCCTCCCGTTTTGCATTTATCATGGCAAGGAATTTTTTTACGAGATCTTCAAAAAAGCGGGAATTGGAAATGGGCTTTGCTCCGTCAGTGTAGCCGTTATCGCTGTATATAAACAGCAGTTCGATATCCGAGGCATATCCAAGAGCTTCTCCGCCCATCTTCCCCAGTCCGAAAACTCCATAAGGACAGATTTCACCCGTTACAATTCTGGGGCATCCGTATTTTTCCGAAAGGATACGCCAGCACTCGCCTGCCGCTGCGCTGCAGACAGCTTCGGCCAGCCTTGTAAGGCGGCGGCTTAATAAGCGGAAATCCGAGTCCGGATTAAGGATATGATCAAGGTCCATCAGAAAAATCTCTTCATCCTTGAACCTGTTCAGCTTTTCTATAAAGTCCTGTTCGCCAGTGCATCCCGAAAGGATTTTTTCAAGCCTTATGTCTGCCGGAGGTTCATCCGAGTATCTGAAGTGCTCGTTTTCTCCTCTTTCGGATAAAAGGGGAATCAGTTCCTCGTACTGTCCGCGGATAAAATCCTCCCAGAGATACTGGCTTGTTCCCAGAATTGTGGCAAGTTCCTTAAGAATAAAGGGCCTTTTTATATATTCGGTAATGCCTCTTTTATCTGTCTGTTCCAGAATATCCTTAAGGATATTTTCAAACCGCTCATAGGCTGAAGCAGGGTCGGGGGCATTGGTAAGAAAATAGGTGAACTGTTTTGTCAGAAGAATATAAAGCTTGATATCTGCAATGCTGATTTTATTATATTCCGGGACCCTGAAAATAAAAGTATCCGTGATCATGCTGTTTTCGGTTTCGATGTCCACCTGTTCAATGGAAATTCCGGATGAAGACATCGCCGAACTGAGGGAATAGAGAAAAAATGGAGTATCTTCTGACCTTACGGTAAAACGGAGAAGATTATTTTCAAGCTCCCTGACTTCAATATCAATCGGCAGGAGCAGTCTGTTTACCGGCATGCTGACCGAAAGAAGTCTTCTCGCAGCCATCTCCCTGACCATTGCACAGGCCTTTTCAGTTCCTCCGGCCGGATTGTCAATAATCAGGTGTACAGCCTGTTCAAGGCTTTCGAAAAGGCCATCTTTTACATTTTTCTGCCTGATTTCCGGAACATGAAAAATGTCGATTATTTTCCGGCATGATAAAGAACGTTTCCTGCCCGGTGTATTATCTGCAAGAGTATGACAGCTGCCGGAAATTACAGACAGCCCCTTTGCCGATAATGTCCCGCATATAATCGAAAAGATTGAATCAAAATTCATCGTGATAACCGTAATTTCGGTTATATCGTCAGTATTTCTGAAAAGAAGCCTTAACGGATTTGTGTCCGTGATTGATTCCACAGCCTGGAAATGTTCAACTATCCGTTCAGTGACGGCCGAATCCCTGTATTCCTGATCAGCGCTTTCCAGGAAAGCCCGGATCTTCTGTTCATCAATATCCGGAGTAATTGTTTTAATTTCGCTGATCAGTTTCTCCATATGCAATTATAAATTATGAATTATGAATTATGAATGGTTTTTTTGCAGACTGCCTGTTTTTTTCGGATTTTTGTATTTTCGGGGGCTGTCCCCAATACGACTTGGGGGCCTTTATCTTCTTTGCGGCTCAAATGTACCTCATAATTAAAAAACTGCCCGGTCCGGCCGGATCGGGCAGTCTCCTCTCTTGTCTTCTGGTTCCATAAAAACCGGGAGTATCATTTGCTGACAGCTCCCGGTAAATAACCATTATTCAGGATTAAATGTCATAGTATAAAGCGAATTCCCATGGATGAGGTCTTAATGCCAGGGCTTTCACTTCATTTTCCATCTTGTAGTCGATCCATGTTTCAATTACGTCTTTGGTAAACACATCGCCTTTCAGAAGGAATTCGTGGTCTGCCTGAAGTGCTTCCAGTGCTTCTCCGAGTGATCCGGGGGTCTTGGGCACTTTTGCGAGTTCTGCAGGGGGCAGATCGTAGATGTCTTTGTCAAGCGGCTGACCCGGATCAATTTTATTCTGGATACCGTCGATAGCCGCCATTGTCATTGCCGAAAATGCCAGGTACGGGTTACAGCTCGGGTCCGGACAGCGGAATTCAAAGCGTTTTGCTTTTTCTGATGTCGAATACATCGGAATACGTACAGAAGCTGATCTGTTGCGTGATGAATATGCAAGGTTAACGGGTGCTTCAAATCCGGGCACCAGACGCTTGTAGCTGTTGGTTGTCGGGTTGCATAGAGCAAGCAGCGCTTTTGCGTGCTTGAGGATACCGCCGATAGCGTACATTGCAGTCTGTGACATTCCTGCATAACCGTCGCCGGCGAAAAGGTTTTTACCGCCTTTCCAGAAAGACATATGCACGTGCATCCCTGAACCATTGTCATTGAACAGCGGTTTCGGCATAAAAGTTACGGTCTTGCCGTATTTTTTGGCTGTGTTCTTGATTACATATTTGTAAATCTGAAGATTGTCAGCCATCTGTACAAGAGGATTGAATCTCATGTCGATTTCCGACTGCCCGCCTGTCGCTACTTCATGATGCTGTGCTTCGATTGGAACCCCGAGGCTTTCCAGAGTAAGCATCATTTCGCTTCTGATGTCCTGCTGACTGTCTGTCGGGGGTACCGGGAAGTAACCTTCCTTGTATCTCGGCTTATAACCCAGGTTCGGACCTTCGTCACGGCCTGTGTTCCATCGTCCTTCGACCGAATCAAGATAATAGTATCCTGAATGCTCGTTCTGGTCGAAGCGTACATCATCAAAAATGAAGAATTCAGCTTCCGGTCCGAAATATGCAATATCGCCGATACCTGTGCTTTTCAGGTATGCAGCTGCTTTTCTTGCAATATTTCTCGGGTCTCTTGTGTAATCTTCGCCTGTAATAGGATCGCAGATATTACAGATCAGAACAAGAGTTTTGTGTTCAAAGAATGGATCGATAAAAGCAGTTTCGGCAACAGGTTTTACAAGCATATCGGATTCATTAATGGCCTGCCATCCCCTGATACTTGATCCGTCAAATCCCAATCCTTCTTCAAAGGTATCTTCGGATAATTCGCCAATGGGAACTGAAAAGTGCTGCCAAAGTCCCGGAAAATCCATAAACCTTAAATCAACAACCTTAACTCCCTCTTTTTTTACGAGTTCCATTACCTCTTTTGGGGTTTTAACTGTACTCATCTATAGCTCCTTGAAAAATGAATTACTGGTCTGTTGGCTATTAATTAGCAATAAATGTGCCAATAAAAAATGTGAGAGAATAAGTGTTTACAATATAAGGAATTAAGGCTATATTGACATGTATTCTCCATATATAGTCGGAGAAAAAGCTACAAATATGTGCTAAAATTATCATAAACATACAAAAATGTAGCTTAGGTTAAGGAAAATTCATATATATTGACAAAAATCTTCTGTAAGTTCAGACTGATGCCCAGATGATACCGGATACAGACCATCATGTGCATTCCCGATATTCGGAATGCTGTCATGAAGATTATAATCTTGAAAACATAATTAAAAAACAGACAGAAAACGGATTGAGATATATCTGCGTAACCGATCATATTCACTGCATGGAAGAAACAGGAGGTCTGGCTGAACATTTTGGTTATCTGCAGGACAACCCCGGAATTGCCGAAAGGAATACGGTTTTTATCGGAGCTGAACTTACCATTGCCGGCAACAAGGGGAATTTTCCTCTGTCGTTTCTGAAAAGCGGCGAACAGCCGGATTTTCTGATCGGCGGATGTCATTCAATCCGGGAATACCGTATTGGCATGGGAGATATAAACTCAGCCCGCTTGCTGCTTGTCTCTATGAATGATAATGATTTTCTCAATTTTACCGATGTACATTATCAGATGCTGAAGGGAGCTGTTCAGAAAGGCATAATAAATATTCTGGCCCATCCATATGATCTGTTTTTCAGGTGCGGAATATTTGACTCAAGACTGCTTGGGAAATTTCAGAAAATAGCACGAATCTGCAGGAAGAATGATATTGCAGTTGAAATTAATAATGCCAGCGCCAGGAGATGCCTTTCTCCGGAAGGAAAGCAGAAGAGATACAACAAATACAGCATTGAGTCTGCAGATTTCTATATGAAGATGATTAAAATTGCCGCTGATGAAGGAGTATTTTTCAGTACAGGATCCGATGCCCATGATGAAATGTCGATCGGCAATATGGAATATGCCGCCAAAGTAATTGAAAAAGCAGAAACAGATCGTTCACAGCTGTTTTACCTCGATAACGGGGAAGATAATAAACGGTACCTGTCCGGAAGATGATTATGCCGGGCAGCTTCGGAGAAATTATGTACAGAAAATCAGGCTTTAATTTACTCTC
>CAZKOK010000009.1:0-1455 GCA_964554355.1 uncultured Spirochaetia bacterium
GATAAGCAATATCTATATTCTTCATGCAGCTTTTCCTGACAAGACTATTTGCGTCTTCGGCGAAAACGCTGCATGGATATTCCGAATCAATCAGAGCAGGTTTTGTAAGCATGATCGGCTTAAGTATTCTTGATAGGGCATCTTTTCCGTGTCCCCCGAAACCTTTGTGATATGCCTTGAATACTCCCGAAGTATTTGTATGTGTTGCCGCCCTGTAAAGAAGGAGCGCAATCAGTATATTTTTTTCTTTTTCTTTTCTGCCTGATACTCCATCCGGGTTCATCCTTTCTATTTCACTGCGTACTGCATCGATAATCAGACCGTTCTGCCGCGAATAAAAGAGTATTTTCCTGCGGAAATCCGCCTTGTCAGGATCGCGGCTGCCGGGGCAGTAAAATTTTGAAATATAGCGGTCATTTTTATCAGGTTCCGGAAGACTGTTCAGATGATCAAGGACAGCATCTGTTCCTCCAATGTCTGAAAACATTCTTTCAAGATCATCCGCACCTGTTTCCAGGAATGCCTGGTTGATTATTCTTGAATATACCTCCCAGTCATTGGATAGTACCTCAAATCCCTTCAGTTTTGCCATTCTGGAGACAACTCCGGAACCTGAAAACAGATCAAGGAACTTCATGCCGGCGGGATTTTCGGGACAGCAGATTCCTATAGCTTCATCAATCAGCGGAAGCAGCCGTCTTTTGTTTCCGATATATGCAATTATCTGGTCCTTAAGAAAGGGGTGGCTGAGGTCTGTCATTGATTATTTATGCAGGGAATCAAGAGGTAATGGCGGTGATATTTCAAATCCTTGCGCAAAATCTACCCCGATCTCCTTTAAAAGTTTATGAATTTCCTTGTTATGGACAAATTCGGCAATTGTTTTCTTGCCGATAATATGTCCAAGATTATTCATAGCTTCTACCATAGCACGGTTTACAGGGTCCTTGTCCATTTCTTTTACAAATATTCCGTCAATTTTCAGGTAATCAACCGGCAGTGATTTCAGATAGCTGAAACTTGAAAATCCGCTGCCGAAATCATCAAGCGCGAATGTGCAGCCCAGCTCATGCAGGGCTGCCATCAGGTTTGTTGCTGTATTCATATTGCTTATAGCTGCAGTTTCGGTTACTTCAAAGCAGAATTTGTCAGGAGGAACATTAAGCTCCCTGAACTGGGTATCGATATACCGAAACAGGGTTTCATCAGCAAGTGACTGGGCCGAAAGATTGATGGAAATAAATTCAGTCACGTCCGTAAGCAGGTTATTGCTTTTAAGTTCGCGGTATGACATAAGCGCTTTTCTGATAATCCAGCGGTCAATAACGGACATAAGCTTGTACCTTTCCGCTGCAGGAATAAAGTCTGTCGGGCCGATAATTTTTCCGTTGTCATCTATCATTCTTATCAGGATTTCAGATTTTCCATTTGATGAACCATTCGTGGAAAGAGGTA
>CAZKOK010000009.1:1465-2404 GCA_964554355.1 uncultured Spirochaetia bacterium
TCTTCTTCAAGCGCATTGGTCAGTTTTGAAATCCATTCCATTTCACCGCGCCTCTTGACGAAAATATTGCCTTTTGTTTCATATATTTTGATCCGGTTTCCGCCTTCATCTTTGGCAAGATAAATAGCGTCATCCGCAGCTGCAAGTACTGAATTAAGGTCCTTGGACTGGGCTGTTATCATAACAAGCGCTATGCTGGTGTTGATGTTGAAAACCTTGTTTTCCCAGATAAGTTTATGATTATTCAGCTGGTCGTGGAGCCTCTGGGCGATAAACATTGCCTGTTCCTGATTTGATTTTTCCAGAAGAATGGCAAATTCGTCAGCTCCGAGCCTTGCCGAAACGTCACTTGATCTTACAACAGTCTGAATAATCGAGGAGGTTTCCAGAAGGAGTTCGTCTCCTGCCGCATGGCCGCAGGTGTCATTGATAATTTTAAACTGGTCCAGGTCCAGATAGACAAGTGCGTGTGTGTTTCCATTTTTTTTGGCATCGGATATAAGTATGGCAAGCCTGTGGCTGAATTCATCACGGTTTGCGAGTCCTGTCAGGATATCATGACTGGCCTGATATGTTATCTGTGCGGACATTTCCCTGATCTGGCTTATGTCCCTTACTGCAAATACATTCCCTTCGATGTCGCCTTCCATGCCCTTGATTCTGGACCATACGCCTTCGATATGGATTTTTTCGCTCTTTCTGTTCTCAAGATATGCATTTTCCAGAATAAACTGGGTATTCGGTTCTTCTCCGCCGGTATATAAAGGCAATTTGAGGGCATGGGAAGTTTTTTCATCAGTGATGCGGATTATTTCAACAATATTTTTGTCCCTGCCTTCATCGTCTGTCCAGCCGGTCATTTTTTCTGCTACAGGATTCATAAAACGGATGGACCCTTCAGTATCCGTAGCGATTATCCCTTCCTGGATATTTTCAAGA
>CAZKOK010000009.1:2428-3677 GCA_964554355.1 uncultured Spirochaetia bacterium
CTGGATTTTAAGCTTTTTATCAATCTTGTTTTTATACAGGGCGATATCAATTGTGGTATATAATTCCTTTTCCTTGAAAGGCTTTAAAATAAAGCCGGAAGGTTCTGCCTTTTTTGCCCTTTCAAGTGTCTTTTCGTCAGAATAGGCTGTAAGAAAAATAACAGGAATCTGAAATCTGGTTTTAAATGTCTGTGCAGTATCGATTCCGTCAATTTCACCAGACAGCATTATATCCATTAATGCGATATCAGGAGTATGAAATTCTGCCAGCTTTATCGCTTCCTGCCCGGTTGAGGCTATTGCGCATACCATGAAGCCGAATTTTTCAAGTCTTCGCTGCAGATCAATTGCGATAATGCGTTCATCTTCGACAATTAGAATCTTCTCTTTTTTCATAAGTCCTTATGTTTAAGCACAGCTTATATTTTTATCATATTAAGTTTAGATCCAAAAAGCAATGGAATATCGAGTTTATATTTTGCCCTGTTTTCGGGAATAAACAATCGTTTGACTGTTATGGTTCGAGATACTATACTCTGAACAGAAGAACGGAGAAAGGCGGTGTAAATGGGTCTGTTGGCCAGAATAAGCGGAGACCTTGTAGAACATGTAAACTGGCAGAATAAAGAGCTTAACAGCATCTTTTTTAAATTTGAAAAGTACAGGCATCATATAAAAACAGGCGGTAAAATACTTGTTAATGAAAATGAAGCTGCTGTATTCGCATCAATGGGAAAACCTGCGGACATTCTGGGCCCCGGCGAATATATACTGGATTTCTCCGTGCTGCCTGAACTTGCTGAAATCCAGAACTGGGAAAAAATAAAACCGGAATCATTCATATCAGATATTATTTTTATTACTACCTCGAAAATAGATAATCTTTCCTGGAACACAATCAGCCCGCTTTTAATAGCCTGTGCGGGAAGAAAAATCGAATCAAGGCTGCGCGGTAAATTTTCCATAAAAGTATCAGACTGCAGATTACTGGCAGAAATGCTTATTAAAAAAACAGGCCCGGAAATAACTGCAGTTACCGACACATTATGCGGATATATTTTTTCTGCACTTCAGGGACGGAAATATTCCTCCCTGTCGGAAATCCGTGAAAAAGGCAAAGTTATAAGAGCAGAAGAGCTTGAAAAAATGAAAAGACTTTTTTATGGTATCGGAATAGAATTATGCGGAATTTCTGTTGATAATATTGCCTTTCCCGATTCAGAGCTGGCAGATGACTTTTTCCATATGC
>CAZKOK010000009.1:3687-17174 GCA_964554355.1 uncultured Spirochaetia bacterium
GAAGGATTTGATTTCTCCGGGGCAGGGGGTTCGGATTTTGCTGATTCGCTTTTTTATGCCATAGAAAACGGAAGCCAGACTGGTCCGTTTAATATCGGACAGCTAATCGACAGATTTATGAAAAATGAAATCAGCAAAACTACATATGTATGGACCAGCGGAATGGAAAAATGGCAGACAGCAGGAACGGTAAGGGAACTTCAGGCTGTATTCAGCAAGATACTGTGATCAGGCCGACCGGAAAGGAAATGGACTTTTGCAGTAAAAAGGATTAAATATAAGTATGAGTTTTGAAAATCCGATTAAAAACAGTATTTTAAGAAAACGCCGGCAGCCGAGGGCTGAAGATGTCCGCGGACATTTTTTCAGGGACACAACCGCAATTATACATTCCTATCCGTTCAGAAGACTAAAGCACAAGACGCAGGTTTTTTTCAGTCCGAAAAACGATCATATCTGTACAAGAATCGAGCATGTTATGCATGTGGCGACAATAGCAGCCACACTTTGCAGGGCTCTTGATCTTGATGCTGATCTTGCATGGGCCATAGGACTCGGGCATGATCTCGGACATACTCCATTCGGACATCTGGGCGAGACAATCATTTCCAATCTTCTTAAGGAAAAAGGGGGGTTCCGTCACGAAATGTACTCCGGAAGAGTGGTGGACAATCTGGCGAATTACGGAAAGGGGCTGAATCTGACATTTGCCGTAAGGGATGGAATAATAAATCATTGCGGAGAAAAGTTTGAACAGAAGATAATGCCCGACTTTACCATCCGTGAGCTTGAAAAAATCACTACACGGGATTTTTTCCCATGCACATGGGAAGGCTGTGTTGTGCGCATGTCGGACAAAATCGCATATGTCGGCCGCGATCTTGAAGATGCCATTAATCTGAAAATAATCCAGATTGACCAGATCCCGGGTGAAGTTATCGCAACCCTCGGTACAAATAACGGCGAAATAATCCAGACCCTTGTTTCGGACTGCATCAGTCATTCACGTAAAAACAACTGCATTGGATTTTCCGATAAGATCTTCCAGGCCCTGGTTATGCTTAAGGAATTCAATTACAAGAATATCTATCTTAATCCTATTCTGGCAAATTATCACAGAAATTTTGAAAGGATACTTATGGGAATTTATAATTACCTTTCTGAAATTTTTGATAGATACAGGCTTGATATTGAACGCTACAGTCTGGAAAGAAATTTCCTCAGCCAGAAATTCGCTGATTATATAAAAAAAATGCGCAGATTTTACGAGGATGTGGATAAAGGATATGATCAGACGGTAATCGATTACATCGCAGGCATGACCGATGATTATGCCATCGAATGCATCAATGATATCATGATTCCCAAGGGCTTTGAGACCCAGCTGTATTTCAGCGAAGTTCAGGACATTTTTGAGGATGAAGATGAGAAGGCAAGTTACTACAGCGACAGGAACCTGGATCTGTTTCCATACTGATTTTTTCATGAAGATTCATAATAAATTTCTCGCAGAGATCACAGAGCCCGCAGAGGTTTTTGAAAAATTCACTGTACTGGTATAAAATAAAGGTAAATAAAGTAATTGAATTTGAAATAGAAGTTCTGTCAAGTATTGAATATGGCGACGGCGTGATGCCGTATATTGTATTATTCAACGGCAAAGGCTATACCCTCATTTTCAAGGACCCGAATACAATTATTAAGACAGCTGTTGAGTAGAGATTAAAGGAATTAAATCGAACCCCAGTTTATTTATTCGTATTATTCGTATTCCCCATTCGTGTTATTCGCGGTTCTCAACCCCCGATCAGACTCTCCAGCTTTCTTTTAAGTGCAGCCTGATATCCGTCCCCTGCATCCCCGATCGTCCTGACAAGGGCTGATCCGATAATGGCGGCATCAACATGGGGCATAATTGCGTCAACCTGTTCTTTTTCGCTTATCCCGAATCCTGCGAGTATTTTTGCGCCCGTGTCCTTAAGGCCGTTAAGAAAATCGATCTGGTCTTTTGATATTTCGGTTTTCTGTCCGGTTATACCCCTGCGCAGGGCCACGTACATGTATTCGGCTTTGAGTTTTTTTATTATTTCAAGTCTTTCGGGAAGCACGGAGACCGGGAATACCGGCATTACGGGCATGCCGGCTTTTTCTGCTTTTTCATATAAGCCTTCGTCATCCGGAGGAAGGAGATCGGGGATGATAAGTCCGGCGGCTCCGGCTTCTTTTGATTTTTCGATAAATGATTCAATGCCGTGTCTGCAGGCGATTGTCGAGTAACTCATTATAAAAACGGGTGCATCGAATTCCCCCGAAATTCTTTTTATCAGTTCAAATCCCTTTTTTACAGTAAATCCGTTTTCAATGGCTTTTGTACAGGCAGCCTGGATTACGGGTCCGTCTGCCGAAGGGTCCGAGAACGGGAACTGGACTTCGATATAGGCGCTGCCTGCTTCGGCTATTGTGCGTGCTATGCTGTATGATTCCTCCATGCCCGGGTATCCGGCAATCAGATGGCACATCAGTCTATTTTTCATAATTTTTAACCTCATCTCTAAGGAACTGTATCCAGTTTTCAGGATCAATTTCCTTTGCTGTTATGAAGATGTCCTTGTCGCCGCGTCCGGACATATTGACGATTATATTGGATCCTTTAGGCATTTTCTTCGCGAGTTTTATTGCTTCTGCACCGCCGTGCGCAGATTCAAGTGCAAAGATTATTCCTTCATGTCTGGCAAAAAACTTTAGTGCTTCAACTGCCTCATCATCCCTGGCTTTTGTAAATTTTATTCTGCCTGATTTGCCAAGCGCCGCAAGCTGGGGTCCGACTCCCGGATAGTCAAGTCCGGCCGACACTGAATGTGTTAGCTGGACCTGTCCGTCGTCATCAAGCAGCATCAGGCTTTTATATCCCTGAACAATTCCGACGATTCCCTGGCCGGTCATTCTTGCCGCATGTTCGCCAAGACCGTCTCCGCGTCCGCCCGCTTCAACTCCAACCAGTTCCGGCTTGTCCTCATCTATAAACGGATAGAAAAACCCGATTGCATTTGATCCGCCGCCCACGCAGGCGACCATCGTGTCGATATTGATATTTCTCTGTCCGCATTCAGCCTTCACTTCTTTTCCGATTACCGACTGGAATTCCCTTACAAGGTCAGGAAACGGTGAAGGCCCGAGGGCCGAACCGAACAGGTAATGAGTATCAGGAAAGCTTGCCGCCCATTCCCTCATTGCTTCGTTTACAGCATCCTTCAGCGTCCTTGAACCGCTGGATACGGGAATGACTTCGGCACCGTAAAGTTCCATCTGAAATACATTGGGGCGCTGGCGCCGGATGTCGACTTCACCCATAAAAATCCTGCATTTTATGCCCAGTTTTGCGCAGATTGAAGCGGTGGCAACACCATGCTGACCGGCCCCTGTTTCGGCGATTATCCGTTTTTTACCCATTCTTCTGGCAAGAAGCGCCTGTCCGACAGCGTTGTTTATTTTATGGGCGCCTGTGTTGGCCAGTCCTTCAAGCTTGATGTATATGTTTCCCCCGCCGAGTTCTCTTGTTGCATTTTCAGCAAAGAGAAGGGGAGTAGGCCTTCCGATAAAGGTTTTGCAGATATTGTTGAATTCATCCCAGAAGGACTGATCATTTATGCATTTATTAAATGTCTCTTCGGCTTCCATAAGCGGCTGCCGGAGGACTTCTGCGACATACCTTCCGCCGAATTCATCAAAGAAATTATTATGCCAACTCATTTTTATGCTCCGTTATTTTACGTATTTCCGATATATATTTTTCAAGAAGCCTGATATCCTTTACTCCCGGACTTTCTTCCAGGCCGGAACCGGCGTCAACAAGTTCGGGTTTGTATTCCCTTATGACTGATGCGATATTGTCCGGATTAAGGCCGCCTGCAAGCCACAGAGGCATCATTGCTGCTGCCTTTTCTGCAATCCCTGAGTCCATCTGCTTTCCTGTTCCTCCGTGCAGACCGCTGGCAAAAGCATCAAGCAGTACTCGCGGACAGAAAGACCCGGCTGCCTGCTTAAGAACTGATTCATCTTTCAGCGAATATGCCCTGTAAACAGGGAATCTGAATCTTTTTAGCTTTTCATCACTGATACTTCCGTGTATCTGAAGTGCATCCAGTTTCCCTTTTTCCAGAAGACCGGTTATTTCTTTGGGGACAGAGTCATTTTCATTCAGCACAAGTACTCCTGCTTTCAGGGCCTTTGTATCCGGGAATGCCGAAGCTGTTTTTACAGAGACTTTTCTGGGTGATTCCGCAAAAATAATTCCGAGGATATCGGCTCCGAGTCTGTCTGCCGCTTCAAGATCCCTTTTATTGGTTATTCCGCATATTTTCACAAGCGGTCTTTTGGATTTTGCGGTAAACAGCTTTTCCCAGAAGCTGCCGGTCAATCCTGAAGTAAAACCTTCGCGGATGTCCGCAATCAGGTCTTTATTCTTTACGACAGACTCTCCCACCAGCAGGGCAGATGCCCCTGATGACTCTGCAAAAGCAGCCTGCTGATATGAATGGATCCCTGATTCAAAAACCATTCTGCACTCCCAGTTGATAAAAGGCTTAAGCCTTAAAGGAATGGCAGGATCAATAATAAAGGTTTTCAGATCGCGCGTATTGATTCCAAGCAGAGCAGGCTTGATTTTTTCTGCCTTTTCAAGGTCCTGCCTGTCATGGATTTCAAGAAGCACGCCCAAACCCAGATCTTCTGCATGTCTGTAAAGACCGGCGAGGCTGTCCGGTTCATGAACAGCTGCTATCAGAAGCACTGCGTCAGCGCCTGCCCTGTAAGCCACATCGATGTCTTCGATATCGATAATGAAATCCTTGCGCAGGACCGAAGCATCCGGATATGCTGCTTTTATTTTCATAAGGTCTGTCAGACTTCCCCCGAAATAATTCGGTTCGGTAAGAACAGAAATATTTCTTATGCCCCTTTCCATGTACTCTCCTGCTGTCTTTACCGGATCAAGGCCTGTATCAATATTGCTGCGGCTGGGCGATTTTCGCTTTATCTCACAGATAATCCCGTCTTCCTTCAGAAAAGTGTTAAGAGGTGCGGTCCTTTCCTGCGGGATATTTTCCCCCTGGGTATATCCTTTTTCAGAAACGAGCGCCCTGCGTTTTTCCATAATTTCAAAAAGCATTTTCACAGTTTCTTCAGTCTCCGGCTATTTAATGGAGTTTGTCATTTTGACAACTTCATTCAGTTTTCTTGATACTTCGCCTTCATCAAGTGCAAGGACTGCAGCTTTATATCCCGCTTCGATTGAGTCAGCCAGTCCGTATACATAAAGGGCTGCCCCTGCATTAAGGCAAACAGCGTCCCTGATTGCCGGCTTGCCTTTGCCTGAAAGAATGTCTTTTGCCATCTGCGCATTTTCTTCAGGTAAGCCGCCGATTATCTCATCAAGTTTATAACGTTTTATCCCGGCATCTTCGGGTTTGAAAATATAGTCTTTTTCTTTGCCTTTTTCGTTTATTTCCACAATTCTTGTATCAGCGCAGATTGATATCTCATCTTCTCCGTCCATTCCGTGAACAACCATTACCTTTTTAAGACCCAGAAGTTTCGCCGCTCTGGCCATTACAGGGCAGTATTTTTCATCAAACACGCCGATAAGCTGATATGATGCTCCTGCAGGATTTGCCAGAGGCCCGAGCATGTTCATTATTGTTTTTACGCCGAGTTCCCTTCTGACAGGTCCGGCATGACGCATTGCGCCGTGATAAAGCGGCGCGAACATGAATACAAACCCGCATTCCTTAAGGACTTTTTCTGCCTGCTCGGGCTTTATGTCTATTTTAATGCCCATTTTCTGGTAAAATTCCGATGAGCCGCATTTGGATGAAACGCCGCGGTTTCCGTGTTTGGCAACGGCAGCGCCTGCAGATGCTGCTATCAGGGCCGCAAATGACGAAATGTTGAAAGTATGAAGACCGTCACCGCCGGTGCCGCAGGTATCAAGAAGCTCCTTGTCGCTGTTCAGCACAACGCGTTTTTTCTGAAGTACAGAAGCACAGCCCGCAATTTCGGGGGCTGTAAGGCCTTTTGTGTTGATGGCAGCCAGGAAAGCGGCAATTACAGCCGGACTGAGTTTCCCGTCGGTAAGTTCGTTCATAAAATCGGCAGCCTCTTCCTGTGCCAGGTCTTCACTGTTCATTACCTTGTTCAGGAGTTCTTTCATTGGGAACGGATCACGCCTGTAATTAAGAAAATTATCCAGGACCTGTTTACCGAACTCCGAAGTTATTGATTCAGGATGAAACTGAACACCTTCCACAAGATACTTTTTATGCCTTACTCCCATGATTTCGCCGTCGTCGGATCTTGCTGAAATTTCGAGTTCATCGGGCATGGTATTTCCGTCTATAACAAGGGAATGGTAGCGAGTGAATACTGCTGCCGCTGGAAGCGATCTGAAAAGACCTTTTCCGTCCAGCGTCATTGATTCGGCTTTTCCATGCACAATTCTCTTTGCCTGAATGATATCAGCTCCGAAGGCATACCCGATTGACTGCATTCCCAGGCAGACGCCGAGTATCGGGACCTTGCCTGAAAATTCCTTTATTGCTTCGACAGAAATTCCTGCGTCTTCCGGCCGTCCGGGACCAGGGCTGATTACTACCGCTTCCGGGTTCATTTTTTTAAGCTGTTCGACAGATACAGCATCATTTCTGATTACTTTCACTTCCCTGTCCGTAATTTCACACAGATACTGGTAAATGTTGTATGTAAAGGAATCGTAATTATCAATCAAAATAATCATTCTATACCTCCAGCCCTATAGCGGAAGCAAGGGCGCGAATTTTCTCGTTTGTCTCCTCGAATTCCCTTTCCGGCGTGGAATCATAAACTATTCCGGCCCCGGCCTGAAGGATCAGCATATCGCCTTTTTTCAGGCCTGCCCTGATAGTAATACAGGTATCCAGATCGCCGTTGGAATCGACATAACCGAGAAGCCCTGCATAAAAACGTCTGCTTTCATTTTCAAGTTTTGCGATTGTTTCTATCGCCTGAATTTTCGGAGCTCCGGAAACGGTCCCTGCAGGGAAAGTTGCCCTGATTGCATCAAAAGCATCTTTTTCCGGCTTAAGATCGCCTTCGACAATCGACACGATATGCATCACATGCGAATAATGCTCGATAGTCATATACCCGGTTACTTCAACGCTTCCGGCTTCTGAAATCCTTCCCAGGTCATTTCTTGCCAGATCGACAAGCATTACATGCTCGGCCCTCTCCTTCGGATCGCCAAGGAGTTCCTTTTCAAGAGACTTGTCCTCGCCGCGGTCCTTTCCGCGGCGTCTTGTGCCGGCTATCGGATGAATGACAGCCCTGCCGTCCTTGACCTTTACATGAACTTCGGGACTTGCTCCGAAAAGCTGATAATCGCCGAAATCAATATAAAACAGATATGGTGAAGGATTTGATGAACGCAGGTTGCGGTATGCCTCGATTGCAGGCAGACTGGTTCTGACATGCAGTCTTCGTGAAAGCACGCCCTGAAGCAGATTGCCTTTTATAATTTCTTTGCGTACAGTCTCCACGCCTTTGAGGAAATTTTCCCTGGATTCAGGACTATCAACAATTTCAACACTGAAATCGGTTTTCGGCGGAGTCAGATAATTGAAATTGAGATCATGAAGTTCGTCGATGGTTTCATTTACAAGTTTTTCCAGATTTACCTTGTGCTCGTTGTAATTAAGTCCGATTACATAGAGCAGATCGGTGTAATGATCGAAAACAACGAAAATATGGCCGAAGATGAATACCGCATCAGGAATGCCGATTGTATCATTATTCACTTCGATTTTTATTGTATCGCAAAAGCGGCAGAATTCGTAGGAAAGAAAACCGACTCCGCCTGCCGGGACAGGAAGCTCGGGATGCATTTTTGGATGCTGGGCCGCAAAATACTTAAGCAGGTGCAGAATATCCGGGGCATTGGACTTTATTCCGGTCCGTTTCCCGTCCTTGTCCATGAAATATTTCCTGTCCTGCTGGATTATTTTGAAAGCTTCATTTACTAGCAGGATTGAATACCTTTCCTTGCCCTTCTTGAATGACGAGGATTCAAGAATTACGCTTGCTTTAAGTTTTTTGGCCAGTGAATAAGGCGTAAACCTCTCTGCGCCGACCTCACGGATTATACCGTCTGTTCTCTGTTTACTCATAATAATACCGCCTGAGTGTTTCTATATGTAGAAACACCATATAGTGAGTCGGGATTAATGTCAATAGAAAAAAAATAATTATGAATATGAACCACGAGATAACACGAATGAGAGGGAAATAACACGAATATTGGAAATGGGGACAGACCTGATTTCATAATTTCATGTTCTTATGGTCCCTATGTGTCATTCGTGGTTCATATTCCCCGCACGGACACCGGAATCCCCAGATGGGCCGGTATTGCTGCAAGCTGCCTTATTTTGCTGTCGCAATAGGGAATAATATTGCTGTAAAGCGGATCAAGTGTCTTTTCAGACCTGTACTGGGCAATGGCATAGTGTTTTGCGCCTTCTATCATCCTCGCTATTTCCCACATATCCTCGATTGTCACAAAGTCCGGAACGGCAGTAGTCCGGAACTCATATTCGGTCCCGGAAGACACAAGATACCTGATCGATTCCATGATTTTTCCGGTTTTGCCGGCAGTGCCGCCTAAAAGCTGGTATTTTTTCATGCTGGTTTTAATGTCCATTGCAATATAATCAGCATCTGTTTTGGATAGCTTTTCCGGGAGTGATCCGTTTGTGTCCACTTTGACCTTAAGCCCGAGGTCCCTGATTTTTTTAATAAAATCCGGCAGGGCTGGTGATAGAAGCGGTTCTCCGCCTGTTATGCATACTCCGCCGAGAACGTTTTTTCTTTTTTTAATAAAGTCGATTACCTGTTTTTCGCTGAGGAAATCCGGAGGATGCTTTCCGCTTACAAGTTCGGGATTGTGGCAATACGGACAGCGGAAATTGCATCCGGCGAAAAATACGGAGCATGCGACTTCTCCCGGATAATCCAGAAGGGTCGTCTTCTGCAGCCCCAGATGCAATCCGCCTGCCATGGAAGATTACGACTCCAGAATGTGCTGATGCTCTTCCAGTTTTTCTATATCATGCGCCCTGAAAAGCTCTTTGCCTGCATGATCAAAAAAGATCACAGTAGGAGATGCGGTAACATTGAATTCAATTGCCTGTTCGATCCCTGACTCGTTATCGACATTTATTTCATTGCCTTCCAGCGGAAGGGATTGAATGTATTTTTTTACAGGCTGGCATTTCGGGCATGTATTCCGGTAAAAATAGGAGTAATAGGCTACGGAACTGGAAAACAACGGTGCCGTCATTGCGGAGACTTCTCTGGCTGAGGTTGAATCTTTCAGATTTGAGGGCTGAATAATGTCGTCGACTTCTTCCATGGACAGAGCAAGAGAAGTGAATGTTTTTCTGTGGTCAAATTCCTCTCTTTTACCTTTGTTCCAGTTTTTCACTGAACGGTAATAACCTACAATTCTTGAGTAAACTTCAGTTTTCGTGCCTTTCAGGGATGAAAGCTCTTTCTTGAGATCTTCAATTTCCCTGTTGATCTGCTGTTTTGTTTTCATGCACCAATTCTCCTTTTATTTACCTGAAATTGCTTTCCGCTCTGACTCGAGCGCTTTTATTTTGGTTTTTATTTCTTTTTCCTTTTCACTATGGCATTTGGGGCATTCGAAATGCTCACCGCGCAGATATCCATGTACAGGACAGATGGAATATGTGGGACTGATTGTAAAGTAGGGGAGTTTGTAGTTGGATGCGATGGCTTTTACCAGATTACGGCAGGCTTTCCAGTCTTCTATTGCTTCCCCCAGAAATCCGTGGAATACGGTTCCTCCGGTATAGAGTTTCTGAAGGCTATCCTGATGATCAAGTGCTTCAAAAATGTCATCTGAAAAATCCACCGGCAGCTGGCTGGAATTGGTATAGTACGGGTCCTTGCCGCCGGATGTAATGATGTCCGGATATCTCTCCCTGTCGTGCTTTGCAAGTCTGTAGCTTGTGCTTTCAGCGGGTGTGGCTTCCAGGTTGTAAAGATCTCCTGTTTTTTCCTGATAATCAGCCAGCCTGTCTCTCATATGTGTCAGTGTTTTTACCGCGAATTCCCTGCCTTCTTCAGAAGTGATATCCCTGTCAAGAAAATTGAGAAGGCCTTCGTTCATTCCGCAGACGCCGATGGTTGAAAAATGATTGTTAAGATGCTGCAGATAGCGTTTGGTGTATGGAAACAAGCCTGCCTCAAGCAAACGGTTAATAACTTTTCGCTTTATAACAAGAGACTGGCTGGCCAGGTCCATTAAATAATTAAGACGTGAAAAAAACTCGTTCTCCGATTTTGCTAGGTATCCGATCCTTGCCAGATTTATCGTTACAACTCCGATTGATCCTGTAAACTCATCCGATCCGAACAGTCCGCCGCCTCTTTTTCTGAGTTCTCTTTTATCCAGCTGCAGGCGGCAGCACATCGAGCGGACATCGCCCGGATTAAGATCTGAGTTAATGAAATTCTGAAAATAGGGAGTACCGTATTTTGCTGTCATTTCAAACAGAAGTTTTGCATTCTCGGAATCCCAGTTGAAATTTTCAGTAATGTTGTATGTTGGAATAGGATACTGGAAACCCCTGCCGTTTGCATCACCCTCGATAAGAAGCTCAATGAAGATCCTGTTGATAAGCGACATTTCTTCCTGACAGTCTCCGTAGGTAAAGTCAAGTTCTTCGCCTCCGACAATAGCTTTCATTTCCCTGAGGTCTTCAGGAACAGTCCAGTCCAGGGTTACATTTGTAAAAGGAGCCTGACTTCCCCAGCGGCTGGGTGTGTTGACGCCGAAGAGGAAGCTCTGCATGCACTGCGTCACTTCTTTTTCACTCATTTTGTCTTTTTTAACAAAAGGAGCAAGATATGTGTCAAAACTCGAAAGCGCCTGGGCCCCCGCCCATTCGTTCTGCATAATCCCCAGAAAATTCACAATCTGCTGAATAAGCGTAGACAGGTGCTTTGACGGTTTTGAAGTGATTTTATCGGAAACGCCGCCCAGCCCTTCTTTGATAATCTGGCGAAGCGACCATCCTGCGCAGTAGCCTGAAAACATTGAAAGATCATGAATATGAAAATCGGCATTCCTGTGGGCGGCAGCAATTTCTTCCGTGTAGATATTCTTAAGCCAGTAATTTGCAGTTATTGTTCCTGAATTATGAAGGATCAGGCCGCCGAGTGAAAAATTGACATTGGCGTTTTCATTAACGCGCCAGTCCGACTGGGAAAGATATCCGTCCATTGTGGCATTGATATCCAGAAGCAGTTTCCTGGTGTCGCGCATTGCTTCATGTTTTGCCCTGTAAATAATATAGGCCTTGGCAATATCCGCTTCACCGGATGTAATAAGGACTTTTTCAACTATATCCTGTATTTCCTCAATGGCAGGTGCGGAATTCGGATGTCTTGCGGCCATAAACTCCGTAAGCTCTTTTTCCGCTTCATCCGTAAGTCTTTTAACCAGCTGCTGATCTTCGGCAGCCCTGACTGAAGTAACTGCCCTGTTGATTGCACTTGCAATTTTCCAGCGGTCGTATTTTTCTATCAGACCGTCACGCTTAACAACCTGCTTTATGACGTTGACAGAAACCTCCCCGTTATCGATCCCCAGAAAATCTTTCCAGTCATTGCTTGATGTACTAGACACTAGTTCCCCTCCCAGTTATTTTTAATTTCAAGCTCTCTTTTTTTAAAGGATTATCCTTCCCTGGAAAGCTTTTCTATTTCTTTAATGAACTCATCAACATTCTCGAACATCCTGTACACCGAAGCAAACCGGACATAGGCCACCCTGTCGATTTCATAGAGCCTTTTCAGCACCATTTCACCGATTTCTTTCGAATCAATTTCATGAGTAGCTTTTGCTTTGTAGGATGCATCGTCTTCGACCTTGTGAACCAGATCCTCTATCACACCCTGGGACACAGGTCTCTTTTCCAGTGCTATCTGCACTTTTTTTTCAAGTTTATCCGGATCGAACTGTTCCCTGCGGCCGTCTCTTTTTACAACCATCAGAGGTTTTTCTTCGATCCTTTCATAAGAAGTAAATCTGAATCCGCACTGCAGACATTCCCGTCTCCGCCGAATCGACGCCCCACTGGACGATTGGCGGGACTCAATTACCTTGTCTTCCAGTTCACCACAATGCGGACAGCGCATTTTTACCTCTGGAAATACTTATTTAGCTCCACTATATGTAGTGTTATTAACCGGAGCTTCTATATAATATCACGCTATATTTTGCGTTGCAACAGTTTTTTTAAGAAATTGTAATGAAAATGTTAATATTTCATTTAAATTCCCAAAAAAGCTGCTTATGAATGAGACTCTCTGCTGTTAACATAAAATTGATTATTATATTTTTCCATGATATAGTGGGTAATTATTTACTGGATGACAAATGAAAAATGCATTAATCAAAAGTTTTATATTTCCTGTTTTCCTTTTTACAGTTTCAATTGGATTTACAGATAGTATGGGAATGGATATATTTGCCGGCGTTGGCGCTGCCTGGTCTGATATGCGTGGCGGTGATTTTACCGGGAATGATTATTTCAGCCATGAAGGCGCGGAGCTCATGATACCGCAGCTTAATCCAGGATTCGGCTGGAATGCTGTCGCCGGTTATTCCATGTATATGTTTCCGGGGCTGTTCGGAAACCTGTTACTAAGATGCCAGCTGAGTGTGACTCAGTCGTTTCACAGTGGAACGTATCAGAGCACTCCCGTAAATGCATCTTCTCTGATGTTCTGTTTTGATGCCATGATTGGATATCATTTGTTTGACTGGCTTGAGGTTTATGCCGGAGGAGGATGGCTTCTTCCTCTTTCTCTCTGGATTTCTGATGGTGCCTTGCTGGGCGGCGGTGTTACGGATACTCTGGTATATACAGGAATTGAAGGTTTGGAGGCTGTGATCGGTTTTCATTCCACGATATTCAAAGGCATAACAATTTACGGAGACGCTGTCTACAGGCTGAATGAATATTCAAATGCAAGTTATGCTGACTATACGCTTTTACCTACAGAATATTTTAACACTGCAGCCTGGAATTTTCGGTTCGGAATTATGCTGAAAAAGTGGATATCCTGATAATCAAAGCAGCGGCATTATTATTTTAATTATCCTGTTCTTAACCGATTCGATATCACCATTAATCGAAAATCCCGATGCCCTTCCGTGTCCGCCGCCGCCCAGTTCGGCAGCGATTTTCCCGACATCGACTCTGTTAAGCGATCTCAGTCCGACTGTCAGAAGTCCCGGTTCATCTTCTTCCCTGATCAGAACTATGACTTCAGCCACCTTTATGCCCTGAAGAAGCTGATAGACTATATCGGATTCAAGATGTTCATTGCTGTTTTCGATTCTGTCCTGACAGGTCAGGTAA
>CAZKOK010000009.1:17184-18998 GCA_964554355.1 uncultured Spirochaetia bacterium
CGTCTGCGTGTGATTCTATTCGGGAAAGAACGATTCCTATCAGTTTCCGGGATTCAAAACTGCGGTGGCCGTACATCTCATGAAATGTTTTTTTGGGTGATGCTCCGTATTCAGTCAGTTCGGCTGACAGTTTCACATAAGGCGAGTGGGATGCTTCAAGATGTCTGTAAAAACCGGTATCGGTGCAGAAGCCGAAATAAAGCAGATCCGCCTCTTCTGCAGTCGGTTTTTCTCCCATCTCTTTTATAAGTAAATAGATCATCAGGGTCACTGCAGGGAAAGACGGATCGACAAACCGGATGTCGCCGAAATCGCGTCCCGATGAATGATGATCAATAACCAGTATCGGATATTTGACTGCATTTTCTGCAAATTCCCCGATACGGTCAATAGTTGAACAGTCAACAATGATAACTGCTGCGTTTTCGGTTTCGGGTGCAGCCCATTCGGTTTTAAAACCTGCAATCTTGTCAGAGATTTCAGGACGCATAAATGGGCCCGGAGAAAAAAGCTGAGTTTTTTTCCCTTTTCTTTTCAGAAACTCAGAAAGCGCCGCCTGTGATCCTATGCAGTCACCGTCAGGTTCCCTGTGTCCGATTATGAGATATTCCTGGTATTTTTCAAGAAATTCAATAATTTTTCTGTCCGGCATTTTTATTCCCGTGTTATAGAATTAATAGTTCATTTTGCCGGCGGCTTCCAGAGATATGCAGTCTTTTATTTGAAATATATGCATTTATTTCTGTTCTCATACCGAATTTCCTGCCGTACAGGCCCGGTTCGATCGAAAAACAGGAGCCTTCTATCAGTTTCCTTGAATCCGGAAATTCAATGCTGTCAAGATTTGCTCCGCAGCCGTGATCGTTTTCATCGATGGCATGTCCCGTACGGTGCCGGATAAAATCTGAATAACCCTGTTTTTTAATCTCGTTCCGCGTGCATTCATCAATTTCGTATCCTGTGACATCTCTGCTGTTTTCAATTCTGTTTTCTATAAAGCGGACAGCTGCTTCCCTGATTTCCACAAGACTTCTGAACATTTTTTCTGCTGCCTCAGGAATTTCATTTCTGCTGCCTGTAAAACCGACCCAGGATATGTCGGCATAGACTGCACCGGCCGTATTCTGCCTGGCCCAGATGTCAAGCTGAATTATTTCATTCCGTTTTATCTTTTTTCCTCTGCCCTGCGGAAGATAATGCGGGTTGGCCGAATTGGTCCCGGAGGCGACGATCGGGGAATGATTTGAAATCAGGCTGAATTTATCATATCTGTCCATGATAAAATCCGAGATATCGCCTTCGTAAAGAGTGGTTTTTTGTTCAAATGAAGACATTATCTCCATCCAGGCTGCTTCGATAATTGAGTAAAGCCTGACTGCGGTATTTTCATGACTGCTGATCTTTTTTCCAGATAATGTTCCCATTGTTCTCTGGATAAGCCCGTCGGAAGATTCAAGACTGAATCCGGCTTTTTTAAGAAGCTGTGCCGTTCCCGCGTCAAGGAAAGAATTGACAGGCTGGCTTTCGGACAGCTGCACGGCAATTCTCATGTTTCTGCCGGAATTCAAAATGCGTAATTTATCATGAAAATCCTTATGTGAAATGTATTCCGTTTTTTTACCGGGAAGATGATCAAGCCCTCCGGGTTCAATTCCGTGTACAATTTTCTGCGCTTCACCTTTTACCGGAATAAAGTAGACCCATGGGCGGGTATTAACAGATTTACTGTTTATGCCGAGAAGCCTGCAGCCAATCTCATCCCTGTGATGGAATATATAAAAAAGCCATCCTTCAAGATTCTCTTCAAGAATGGC
>CAZKOK010000010.1:0-18986 GCA_964554355.1 uncultured Spirochaetia bacterium
CAGGCAGGAAGGCATTACCTGCTTTACAATAGGTCTTTCAAGGGGCGCTGACGAGCAGTCTCTCAAGAAATTCTCGGAAGAGACAGGTGGGATTTTTACCCTTGAACACGATCCGAAAAGGCTTGAATCGCTTTATAATTCGATCTACGAACAGCTTAAAAATGAGTTTGCAATTACCTACAAAACTCCGATAAAAGCTACCGATGAAACGAAGCTGAAAGCGGCTTACGGCAATTTAAAGGCCGAACGGAGTTATTTTTCAGCCCTGCTTTTCGGCAGTGCATGGGACGGATATACGCTTCTGCTTCTTTTGATAATTGCGGGAGTTCTTCTTTTAATTATTCTGATGCTTATAAGCTGGAAATTCAAAAAGAAGGAAAAACCGAGTCTTCAGGTTCTGACAGGAACCAAGAAGACCATTGCCTTAAGGGACGGCTCCACACAGGCCCTGTCCGTAGGGGGCGTTGAAGCCAAGGTTTCAGCCAAAAACGGGCAGTACACCATTGTCTGCAATAATGCGACTATAGCTGTAAACAACAAGAAGACAAAAACCAAAGTGCTTCAGCCGGGCGACCTGATTGATGTCGGGGGGACACAGATCCTGTTCAACGCACCTGAAGACGAGTGATATCTGCACAGTGAACAGAAGCTTGTAAAAACAGCCTGATTTCCAATTTCAGGCTGTTTTTTTATGTGTAAAAAATACCGGAAAATCGTTATTTTACAGGCTTCTGTGCACCGGCTAATACTTGAATCCGCTGTCTCCGAGGAATTCGCGTAAAATCGATTCCTGAGGGACATATTTTTCCTGCACGTAAAGAAAATTATCCAGAAAATTCTTAAGCCTTATCGCCTCGGCATAGACATCATCGAAGGGTTTGACAGTCCTTAACAGCTGTTCCCCGATATTCTTCAGGGCAGCAAGTTCATAATCCAGGGCTGAATTAAAGGCAATATCAGCGTTTTTATCATACGGAAAAATATTTTTATCTTCTCCCCTCCGGACAGAAGGCCACATGAGCAGGGTATCTGCAGCCGAATGTCCCCTGAACTGGTAGTCGCGGACCATGCGCCTTATAAGGCGGTTATCTGTCGTCGGAATTCTGTTATGGTCATCCAGATTAAGCTGGGTCAGGGCCGAGATGTAGACCCTGAACTTATTTTCATCGGGAATAAGGGGGGTAAGTTCCGGGTTAAGTCCATGTATGCCTTCCATAAGCAGGATATTCCGGTCTTCCATTTTAAGAAGGCGGCCTTTCTTTTTTCTGGAACCAGTCTTGAAATCAAATAGCGGAATTCCGCATTCTTCTCCCCTGAACAGTTTGAGAAGGTGTCTGTTCAGAAGATCAATATCAATGGCCCTGACGGTTTCAAAATCATAATTCCCGTTCTCATCCCTGGGCGTATATTCTCTCGGAAGAAAATAATCGTCAAGAGAAATCATCTGTGGATTAATCCCCAGAACCTGAAGCTGTACGGTAAGTTTCTTTGTAAATGTTGTCTTTCCCGATGATGACGGACCTGCAATAAGCACTATTTTTACATGCTGTTTCTGTTCATTGATACGGTCAGCAATTTCGGCTATTTTCTTGTTGTGAAGCGCCTCGGCCACTCTTATAAATTCAACAATTCTGCCTGAATCTATGATCTGGTTAAGTTTGCCGACGCAATTGACATCAAGGACCTTTCCCCATGATTTGTACTCCTGATAAACTGAAAACAGAACGCGGTTATCATTGAAAGACGACAATTTGCCCGGACTGCTGACTCCCGGATATCTCAGGATAAAACCTGAACTGTAAGTCATCAGCTCAGAACAGGACAGAACACCGGTATTTGCTGCAAGCGGCTGGTGACAGAGGTCCGAAAAATCTCCACAGGTATAGACAGGTACTTTGTTTTTGTTTTTATGTTCGATAAGAAGCCGGGTATCGTCAAATTCGGCTGTTTTGAAAAGCTGGAGCGCATCTTTATACGAAAGGACCCCCCTTGTTATCGGAAGGTTCTGATTAACAAGGTCCTGCATTACAGATTCGATCTTTTTTACTCCCTCTTCCGAGATTATTTCATTTTCCTTTATATAGAAATAATATCCCTCACCCAGCGAATGACCTATTACAAGATGTTTTTCAGGAAAGACCTTGCGGAATGCTATATTCAGAAGAAAACAGAGTGAATCACGGTAAATCCTGGCGCCGGAAGAGCTTTCGGTAAAGATCGGTTTCAATTCTGCATTTACTTCAATTTTAAATGAAAGACTTACGATTTCATTATTAATGTATGCAGCGATAATATTCTTTCCGGCTTTGCCGAATTCCGAATCGCCGATAACTTCTTCAACCCTGGTGCCGTATGGTCTGGTTACTGTTTTCCCCGACGGAAAAGAAATTTTTACATCCTTCATTGCTCCTCCTGCTGCAATTCAGCCTTAATTGTAAGATTATTTAAACCCCTTGTCAAAGATGCAAAGGACCAGGACTCACGCTACGACGCGACGATATGGACGACGCTACGGATTTTAAGGTTTGAGTAAAACCAAAAAAATCTGTTGGATATAAAAAGATATTTCATGGAAATTATTTAATTTATCTTTTTTTGAAGCATTCGTTGCGTCGCTTTAGCCGTAGCGTCCGTCGCGTGAGGTTCCTATTCGGTTTCGATCTCGATGGCGTTCTTTGTTGATTTGACTTCTTCGGCGGTAAGGCCGCGGGTTATCTGGAGGTCGTCATTTTCGCTGGTGTGGAGGATCGGCTGTTCCATATAGATTTTACCCTTGTCATTTATCAGAAGCTTGATGGTCGGGAATTTAGGTTTTTCGGGATCGGTTTCAATTACTATGCCCTTTGAACCGTTACTCATTAATACATAAGTCCCGACAGGATAAACCGAAAGAGTAAAGACAAGTGCCCGCAGAATATTGTCGTCATATTTTTTGCCGGAATTGCGGACAAGGTCCATAATTCCCGAATGGCCGTCGACGCCGTTTTTAAAGGGCCTGTCGCCTGTCGCGGCTGTATAGGCCGAGGAAACGCCCAGAATTTTTCCATATTGTGAAATTTTTTCTTCAGTAGAACCTCTCGGGTATCCCGTACCGTCCATATTCTCACGGTGGTCGAGAACAGCCATGCATATTGCAGGAGGAAAATCCAGTTCCTTCAGAATCTTGAATCCGATAACCGGGTATGCCTTTATTATCTTCTTTTCGGCATCTGTCAGCATCCGTTCGCTCATATAAATTTCTTCGGGTATCCGTAAAAGACCTATCTGGTGCAGCATGGCGGCAATTCCGAGTTCAATCTGCCTGTGCGGTGGGAGTTTGAGATAATCGGCAAGGACCAGGGTAAGGATTGTGGTTTTGATTGACTGCACAACGATATAATTGTGGCTTTCCGAACTTTCCTGCTGAATGCTTGTTATGTATTTCCTGTTTTCCCGGATATGGGTAATGATATCCTTAACCTTTTCGGTCAGCTCAAGGATCCTTAATTCGGCCCGGGCCTGGAAACGGTCAAAAACAAGACAAAGGAATTTAAGAAGTTCACGGTAAAAAGCCTGAACTTCTTCCCTTATTTTCTTTTCTTCAAGATTGTTTTCAATTGAGACCCCGACGATTTCGGACATCTGTATTCCGGCATCGGGAGGGATAGTCGTGGGACTGCCGTCTGTATAAACCATTTCGTATTTCCATTTTCGTAAACGGTTTACAAGTTTCTGGGTTATGGGAGTCTCTGCAGCTGTAAGAATGTAGGCTTCATCGAGAAAAACAGGTTTATCAATGTAAGCGTTGACAGGCATGCTGCTGATGGTAACTTTTTTCATTCCGGTTCCCGTTGACCCCTTGATTATTTTATTTTACACTTTCAGATGTATTGACTTAAAAAGTATTGCCTTAATTGTATCACCCTTTAATGTAAAATAAAGGCAAAAAACACCTTCTTTATAATTATAGGAGTAAAATCAGTGAAATTTAAGATAATTTTTATATTATTTAATATATTAATTGTGTTTTCCTTCTTTATGCTGATGATTTTGCCTGCAACGGTTTTCGGGAGTGATTATGCAAGGGAATTCTGGAGCAGCAAATGGTATTTCAGCTTGTTTTTTGCTGCTGTAATTGCAGGTCTTAATGTTTATTTTTCCAGAAACTGGAAGATGTTCACTTACCTCGAGAATGAAAACTGGGAAGGGCTTGCGGCATACCTTGAAGAGCAGATCTATACAAAAAAGCGGATAAACAGAAGAAAAGTACTTCTTCTTATAAATACATATATTCTTCATTCCCAGATTGATGATCTTCAGAAACTGTCAGTATTTCTTGAAACAGAAAAACCTGAAGTAAAGAAGACTTTTGTTCTTCAGTTTGGAATAGTTCATCTTGTAAGTAATGATCCGGAAGCAATATCAGAATATTTCAGCAGATATATGCATCTTAGGACTGCCCAGAATGAATGGATAAACTGGTGCTACAGTTTCGGGCTTGTAATGCAGAGGAATATTGAAGACGGGAGAAAATCGCTTCTGGCGAATGCGTCAGATATAAAAAGCCCCATTGTTCGTCTTCTTACACTTTATCTGCTTGATTCGATAGTATTTGATGATCATCCGGACAGGGAATTTGTCACGCAGGAAAAAGAGGCTTTCAGCCGAAAATATACCAGAAGAATTATTACTCATGAACTGGAAAAAGCCAAATCGAACGTGCTTATTGTTGTTCTGTTGAAAATAATTAACCAGGCAATAGATTGGCTGTTTCCGCCTGTGGAGGCAGACGGTGAAAAAATATCATAAATCAAAAAAACTTGCTGATGTCTGTTACGATATCAGAGGTCCTGTATTAAAGGAAGCCAGGAAGCTTGAAGAAGAGGGATATAATATCCTTAAGCTGAATATCGGCAATCCCGCTCCGTTTGGACTGAATGCTCCTGATGAGATAATCCATGATGTGGTTATAAATCTTCCGCAGGCTCAGGGTTACTGTGACAGCCAGGGGCTTTTCGCGGCAAGAAAGGCCGTAATGCAGGAATATCAGAAAAAAGGGCTGCGGGACGTTCAGATTGATGATATTTATATCGGGAACGGCGTAAGTGAGCTTATTTCGATGTCGCTGAATGCCCTTCTGAATAACGGAGATGAAGTGCTTGTGCCTGCACCCGATTATCCGTTATGGACGGCTTCCGTGACCCTTTCAGGGGGGAAGGCTGTGCATTACCTCTGCGATGAAAAAGCAGACTGGGCGCCGGACATTGAAGACATTAAAAGGAAGATAACCCCGAGGACGGTCGGAATTGTAATTATAAATCCCAATAATCCTACCGGAGCGGTCTATCCGCCGGATGTGATTAAGCAGATTGCCGCTCTTGCACGTAAACATGATCTTGTTGTCTTTTCCGATGAAATCTATGAAAAAATAATTTATGAAAAAACAGACTATGTCTCTGCATTTGAATACTGCGATGATGTGCTTTGCCTGACTTTCAATGGACTTTCCAAGGCCTACAGGGCCGCGGGTTTCCGTACGGGATGGATGGTCCTGTCCGGCAAAATTAATTCTGCTCAGGATTATATTGAGGGTCTGGAAATTCTTTCCAACATGAGGCTGTGCAGCAATGTGCCTTCCCAGTTTGCTGTTCAGACTGCGCTTGGAGGATATCAGAGTATTAATGACCTTACTGCTCCCGGAGGCAGACTCCGTGAACAGCGCGACCTGGCCTGGCAGAGACTTTCTGCAATACCTGGTATTTCCTGCGTGAAACCGGCAGGGGCGCTTTATCTTTTTCCGAAACTTGATATCAGGAAGTTCGGTATTAAGGATGACGTAAAATTTGTCATGGATCTTCTTATGGAAAAGAAAATACTGGTGGTGCAGGGAACAGGCTTCAACTGGCCCGATCCCGATCATTTCCGAATTGTTTTCCTGCCGTCTGTTGATGTACTGGAAGAAGCCATGAACGGGCTGGCGGAGTTCCTGGAAGATTACCGGCAGGGGTGATATTCAGTAGACACTTTCCGGAATACATCACGCGACGACGCTACGATCGGAGCGGCGCTACGGGCGGCTTGGGTAGTGGAGTTTTTACCAATTCCATGATGTATTCTCATTTACATGAAAGAATTTTGATTATATAATAACATAGAGCGAAATTCACTCAATTTAGTTGTCAGATATTTTTTAAAATTTATTAATCAATTTTGTAAAAATCATAATGGAGAAAATATGGATAAATTGAAATTCAATATCAAACCAATTACCAAAGAGAACCTTGATGATGTCTCAATGAAATGCTGGGATAATCGGGAACATCAGATGAAAATACTGAATTCACAGGAAGCATTAGGTATGTCAGCATATGACAATAATGGTGACTGTATAGGATTAGTACATTTTTATAAAATTATCTTTCCCGACTGGGATAATTCATTTTTCCCCGATTATGCAAGAAACCGGCTTGAAGACTGGCCCCTGGGCTGGCCGCTTATTGCAGCCAGGGGGAAAGGACTCCATTTTAACGGTCCGGTACTTGGAATTTCCTGTTTCCATGTCGGTGTTCTTAAAAAAAGTTATGAAACGGATAAAAAATATTTTAAAAAAGGAATAGGGAAAAGCCTGCTTTCTTCAGCTGTGGAATGGGCTGGACAGAATAACTATTCTGCGATTATCGGGATTGGGGGCTCAAATGATATTCCGGAATATAATATTCAAATGGGCTGCCTTCCCTGCAAGGAATATGAAAAGCTTGGATTTACAGCCGAGGCATTTGAAGCAGATGGGAATCAGGATCCTTGGTGGGTAAATGCATGGGAAGGAGATGTAAAGGAAGAATATCAAAATGCCAAAAGAAAAGGCGTAGACAGTAAAAACCTATGTTCGCGCTTAATGGTCCTTAGAATAAAATTATGAGAGATATCATTCTCTTCATTTCCAAAAATCCGGTAGAATAGTCCGAAGAGAACATCAAGGCCATGAGGATTCCGGCTGTGGTAAATCTTTCCGTATTTTTCCCAATTTTATCTGCGTCCGTTACTCAATCATCCCGATAAGTTCTGACAGTTTTTTAATTTTAATATCCGCATCGAAATGCACTTTATTGTCTTCATTATTGTTGCTGTAATCCACGTTCAGGCCGTTCTCTGCGTAATTGCGGTCTATAAGAATGGGGATTATTCCTGCGGCAGCGGCGCCTTCGGTCTCGTCGCTTGTGTCTCCGATGTGGACAACTTCATTTGGGGACAGATTCAGTTTTTCCATAGTGTAATGGAAGATGCGCGGATCGGGTTTGTGGAGGTCAATTTTGCCGGATATTGTAATGCAGTCAAAAAACCGGTCTATTTTATGGCGCCCGAGAAGTTTTTTTACAAAAGGAGGGTGGTCGAAGTTGGAGACAAGGGCTGTCTTTTTAGTTTTGCTGAAATGTTCAAGAACAGGAATAGCATCGCTGTCAAAAACAAATTCAGATGACCAGTCGGAACAGGTGTCTCTGGCAGTTTTCCTTATTGCATCAGCGGAAATTTCCATCCCGTGTTTATCAAAGAAATGGGACAGGCGCTTTTCATATTGTGTAAATGCTTCGGGATTATCTTTTACCGGAGGGGACCCTGGCGGAAAAAAATCCGTCAAGCAGTTCCTTAAGGTTTTCTGAACCACCACAAAGTGCACAGAGGACACAGAGTTTTAAGTGAACGCCTGCCCGATTTCCATGCTGTCTTGTTTTATAATCTTACAGGTTTTCGGGTTTTGGGTTGTGAAAAACCTTAAAAATATAATCCGATTGCAGAAGTTATATCATGGAATCCCTTAATAACTGAATAACGAAAATCCCTCTGTGCCCTCTATGGTTCTCTGTGTCCTTTGTAATTCAAAACCCGATGACCCTGATATCAATAAAATCCCGGATTATCTATGCCCGTAATCCAAAAGCCTCCTTCACTCTCTGCATGACAATTCTGCTTCTTCGACGTGCTGCCAGTTTACCCATGTATAAAAGTTTTTCAAGTTCTGCCTTGTCATTTCTGATTTCATTAAACCTGTTTCTTATCGGACTTATTTCTTCAATTAAAATTTCTGCAAGGTCTTTTTTCAGTTCGCCGTAACCGCGGCCGGAATACTGATCGGCAGTTTCTTTTTTTTGTGTTCCCGAAAGCACAGCCATCATCGTTACCAGATTCGCTATCCCCTCGTTTTCATCATCAATTCTGAAATCGCCGCGTGAATCCGTTACAGCTTTCATTATTTTTGGCTTAATTTCATCGTCTGTATCTGTAAGAGAGATATATGTTTTCGGATTTTCGTGCGATTTGTCCATTTTCTGTGAAGGATCCAGCAGGTTTTTGATACGGCCGCCCGATTCGGGTGTAAATCCTTCAGGTACACGGAAAATATCTCCATATGCTGAATTCACTTTTTTTGCTATTGTCCGGCACAATTCGATATGCTGTGTCTGGTCCTCACCGACCGGCACAATTTCAGTTTCATAAAGGAGTATGTCTGCGGCCATAAGGACCGGATAGAAAAAGAGTCCGGAAGGAACAAGATTCCTCCTGCCGGCTTTTTCCCTGAACTGCGTCATTCTTGACAAATCGCCGAATGATGTCATGCAGCTTAAGATCCAGCACAGTTCTGCATGGTCCGGATTGTCCGACTGGATAAAAATCAGAGACTTTTCAGGGTCCAGACCGCAGGCAATATAGAGTGCGAAAAACTCGAGGCTTTTCTGCCTCAGGTACTCAGGATCTTTGGGCAGAGTAATTGCATGCAGATCAACTATGCAGAATATTGAATCACAGCTGTCCTGAAATTTCTTCCACTGCCTGATTGCCCCGATGTAATTTCCTATTGTCAGATTTCCTGACGGCGCGCTTCCTGAAAATAATACCTGGTTCATCTGTTCCTCCTTTCTCCGGGCAAAAAAAACACCGGAATAATCCGGTGTTACATTTATAATCACCGGCCGACAGCAGTAAGCTGACAGCCGGCAGCAAGCCATTATTGACGGCAGTCAGACCTGGACTGCTGCCACCATAATGAGACTGAATTTAATGCGCTGAATGAATTTCTGTTCATTGATGTGAATCTAAATTTTTATCGGGAGTTTGTCAATATTTATAAAAGAAGAACACAGGGAAGACAGATTACACAGAGGTTGAATTATAAATTGGGGACAGAATACCGCTTCAGAAGTAATGACAGGTGGTCAATGGGAATAGCAGCAGGGCCGGCGATCGTTGGCCCCTGTCGATGCTTGCTGAACAGTTAAAAGGTACATTCGCCTGCTCCAATGATAACGGAATAAAATCGGTTATTCAGTTTGAAGTCTGAGTTTGCGGCTTTCATGGTTTTTTAATTCCGGTTATAAATAACTGCTCCATATTCAGATTTTTCAACAATCAGGGGAAAGCTGAACAAATCAAGACTGGAGCATTTATCTATATCTTCGGGCTTGAAAAGCGGAAAGTCCGGATTAAGAAATATTTTCCGGCTGACCGGACTTTTCCTCACTTTTTCCAGATATTCCGCCGGGTCCGGATTTTTATCTTTCAGATATGCTTCTATATAATCCGCACATGCTGCGTCTTCCGATCCTGTAAAGCCTGACTCTGACCCGGTTATTATAAATGAGACCATTTCGGGATTAATTTTTCTTATATAGTCAATTGTCGCCCGGGCGCAGACAAAGCTTGCTGCAATTTTATGCTGAGCATTCACGGTTCGTGTTATCCCCTGTGTGCCGGCGCTTGTTCTCTGTATCATCGTTTTTCCGGACAAATCAGTTGCGGCAAGATCTGTCGGAGAATTGCCGAAATCAAATCCTTCAGGCGGCAGCCCCCGGTCTTCTCCCATTATCAGGGCACCGGGGATTTTTTCCTTCAGTCTGAATGCCTCGTCTACATTTCTTACAGGGAAGATTTTTTCGGCGCCGGCTGCCAGAGCAAACGGGGCGGCAGTGAACGCCCTGATAACATCAATAACAACAGCCAGCCCGTCAGCTTTTTCGCTTTCATCAAGATTATAGTGTCTGAAGATCATAAGGAAAGATAAATGAAAATTATGTCCTTGTCCATATTCAACCTGCCGGATCGTGACACTGCCATGTAAGGTATCCGGAACAATTATCAGAAGGTATTATTCATCCGTTTTTCTGTTGATTGATGCTGAATCCTTTATGCCGGCTTCTATAGACCGCACAGCTTCCACCAGCTGATTTATAGCATTGGACTGCTGTTCTGTACCCGCTGAAATCTGCAGGGCCATATCGGCTGCCTTTTCTATTGTTACAGAAAGTTCCTGAATGGCTTTTCCGGCGTTACCGGCAAGCACCATTCCCTGTCTGGCGCCTTCACGCCCTTCGACAGTTGCAGAAACAGCTGCATCAGCGGCTGTTCTGATTTCGCCCAGAATATTGCTGATATTGGCAGTAGCTGCGCTGGACTGCCGGGCAAGGGCCCTCATTTCTCTGGCAACAACAGCAAAACCAAGGCCTTTGTCTCCTGCTCTGGCCGCCTGAATGCTTGCATTAATTGCCAGAACTTCAGACTCGCTGACAATATCTTCAACAGCTTTGATGATATCTTCAATCTGCATGGTCCGTCTCGACAGGCTTTCTATGCTGTCTGCAATATTTCTGACCTGAAGCTGGATTGTTTCCATTCCGGTTACCGTATCGGAAACAGCATCCTGGCCTGTTCTGGAAACATCCATGGAGAGTTTCGCCGCATCAGAAACCAGAAGAGCCTGTCTGGCTGTTTCATTTACGGCAGCCTGGATTTCTTCCGAAGTTGTAACAGTATGCCCCACAATTTCATCCAGCTGGTCGGTGTGCAGACGAACCTGCTCAAGCAGAATTGCTCCTTCCAGAGCGCTTGATATAATTCCCCTGAGGCTGTTGTAGATGGCGCCGTCTTTGGGCCCTATTTCGAATAAAACATAACCAAGCTGCTTTTCCTGGAAATAAAGCGGTTCCGCAATTAAACTGAATTGCCTGTCAGGCAGAAACTCCACAGGTATTAACCGGCTTGTATCAAACAGAATATTATCGGAAGCTGTTTCGCCAGATAAAATTCTGTTTCCGGCGAGAAGCATCTTTGATTTTCCATCGGATTCGTATAATGCAAGATAACAGGCCGGAATACCAAGCCGGCCGATGTTATCTTTCAGAATTTCCATTATTCCTGTTACGCTGAATGTTGAAATAAGCTCTGTTTCTATATTGCGAAGAACTGCATACCGGGTTTCAGACTGGTGTTCTTTCAATTCCATCTTTTGAATGGTCATTTCATTTATTATCATGCGCCCCTGATGGAAAAGACTATCTGCAGACTGAATCATTGCGCGATCAAGAAACGGAAGCAGCTGACGCCGCATTGCAGACAAAACATTCTGCCAGGAATTCAGACTGCTGTGGGAATCACCCAGCTGATACAGTATCTTTTCCAGAGTCAGCAGGAAAGGAGAGTCACCTGGTTTATATTCGCCTGTCATGGATAATACGAGATTGTCAAGAAGCTGTGCCGTTAACTTGTCCGAATCCCCGGTATTGTTTTCATTTTTCAGCATATGGACCATATCTGCGAGGATCATATTCCGCTGTGCGGCAATAATATCTTTTAGCGGCATCTGCCTTGCGGGAGGTCCCGGAGACACTGTTGCAGCTTCTGTTACAGATCCCGGCTGGCAGCCGCAGGACCTTCTGATCACGAGGCCGGTCGGAACAAAGGTTTTTTCGGGGACCTTTTCGCCTTTTATCATTTTAAGCATAAGTTCGGCGGCATGGGTGCCCATATCATAGTCGACTGATGTAAGCGACGGGACTGAGTATGTTCCATGCAGATCATTATCAAATCCGGTGCCTGCGATCTGCCCCGGGGACTGAATGCCGCGTTTTTTTAATTCATCAAGAGCCCCTACTGCAATCGAGTCATTTGCTGCGCAGAATGCCTCTATGCCAGTCCCGGGCTTAAGCTTGTGCTCATCCAGCAGTATTGAAATACCTTCCGGGCCTTCCCACCATTGCATATTCGGAGTAATCAGTTCCGGGCTTTCCTGAATCCCGTTTTCGGATAATGCCTTCTGATAGCCGCGGTAGCGTTCATCAGCAGACCAGTTGTTTTCAGGGCCGCGGATAAAACCGATTTTACGGTGACCATGATCCTTAATAAGATGAATTACAAGGTCTTTCATCCCCTGAAATGAATCAGGAGTAAGTCCAGGGCATTCAGGGTAAATTCTTAATGCATTTATAACCGGCAATGAAGGGAACCGGCTTTTAAAGGAATTAAAGATTTCTTCACTGGGCCATGGCTGATATATTATCAGACCATCCAGTATTTCACCTATGGAATTCCAGACGGCCGGTATTTCATGTTCCCCTTTGTAAAGATTGAAATGATAACAGATCAGGCAGGCATTATTCTTTCCCGCAACTTCAGCGATACCTATCAGTGCTTTCTTTCCGCCCACAAGTTCGATGTCATCTACTGCGAGACCTATAATCAGTCTTTTCCCCTTTGCCGGTCCGTTCATATGCTGCTTCCGCCTTAAAGGACCTGAAGGCGTTTAGTCCTTTGTTTCTGATTTTAATCATAAAATATGTTAATATGGCTGTCAAATTAAAGATTGATGATATGATTTATTCAAATTATTCCGGGTTAACGTACCGGCTTACTGCGGATTTACAGAAGTTCCTGTGTTGGTATCTTTTATTGCCTGGACTTCCAGCACCAGCTGTTCAATTGCATTGTTCTGCTGGATTGTGCTTGTTGATATCTGCAGCGCAACACCGGCGGCTTCTTCTATAGTTGATGCCAGATCTTCAATAGCCTTTCCTGCCCGGCTGGCAAGGTCCATTCCATTCCGGGCGCCTGCGCTGCCTTCTTCAGTTGCAGATACGGCTGCCTGGGCAGCATCCTGAATTTCGGCAAGAATATTCCTGATGTTTGAAGTAGCCGAATTGGATTGTATTGCCAGATTTCTCATTTCTCTGGCAACTACTGCGAACCCCTTGCCCCTGTCTCCAGCCCGTGCAGCCTGTATGCTTGCGTTTATTGAAAGCACTTCGGACTGGCTGACAATATCTTCGACAGCTTTTATTATATCTTCGATCTGCCTGGTCCTTTTTGAAAGTTCTGAAATACTTTGTGCGATCTGATCAACCTGGATTTGAATTGTCTGCATTCCCCTGACAGTATCTGAAACTGCATCCCGGCCGGTTCTTGATACATCCATTGAGCGCTGTGATGCATCAGATACTGTCTGCGCCTGGCCGGCTGTGGCTGACACTGCTGTCTGAATTTCATGGGAAGTCGACATTGTCCTGTTTATTATTGTATCAAGCTGCCTGGCATGCTGCTGTACCTGATCCAGAAGCAGCGCGCCCTGCAATGTGCTGGATATTGTTCCGCGCAGGCTGTCATACACTGCGCCGTCAAGAGGTCCGGTTTCGAAAAGTGCAAATCCAAGCTGCTGCTCCTGGAAATACAGAGGTTCGAGTACCATGCTGAATTGTCTGCCGGCCGGGATCCCGTCCGGCAGCAGGAGTCCTGAATCAAATACGGTATTTTCAAGGTTGCTTTTCCCGTTTGCTGTTTGACCGGCCGGTTCTTTTTCGAAGGCGAGGATCAGTCTTGATTTACCGGTATCTTCATACAGAGCCATCCAGCTGCTTTCGATTTCCAGTTTCGGCAGGTTTTTTTTCAGTATTTCCATAAGGCTTGAGACACTCAAATTTATCAGCAGGGTGTTTTCAATTTCTCTTAGAGTGTGTGTACGCCCTTCTGCCTGATATATCCGGCATGCCTGATCTCTCCGGACCGTTTCCTCGACAAGGACCCGCGCCTGCTGCCAGAGATCTTCTGCTTTCCGGGTCATATTCGTATCCAGATAAGGAATTATGTAATTCCGCATGGCTGATATGGCACTCTGGCATCCATCAAGATCACACCCGGAAGCGGTGATTTGATATAAAATATTCTCAAATGAATTAAGAAAACCGGATTCTTTTTTATTATCAGTACCTGCAGCCATGGCATTGCCGAAATCATCAAGAATACACTTCATCCATCCGGACGGGATTCCTGTTTCGGGATCTTCAAAACCGGCAGATGCCGTCATATCAGAAACAATTTTATTTCCCTGAATTTCGATCAGTTTATTCAGAGGGATGCCTTTATTTGCAATATCACCGCCTCGATACGCTGCCTGCAGAACTGCAGCTGAATGACAGCCGCAGGATCTGCGCAGTACAGCTTTTGTGGGTGCAAATGACTGTTCAGGGACCTGCTTTCCGGAAAGCATCCGAAGAAGAATTTCTGCAGCATGCCTTCCAATATTGTATTCTGCTGTTGTCAATGGCGGTTTGGAAAAATAAGACCGTGTATTATTGTCAAAACCGATGACAGCAACATCTTCGGGAACATGAATACCCCGGTCCCGCAGACTTTCTATCGTGCCCAGTGCCAAAGAATCATTGCAGCCTGTCACTGCATCAAAATCGATCCCGGGCCTAAGCTCTCTTTTGTCTATTAATTCGGCAAGTCCCTCCTGTGCTTCCCACCAGTTCAGATTCGGAGTTACAAGTTTTGGATTAAATTGAATGCCGTTTTCTGAAAGGGTATCCTTGTATGCCCGCAGACGTTCCTCAACAGGCCAGTTTCCTTCCGGTCCAAGAATCAGGGCTATTTTCCGCCTGCCATGTTTTAAAATCAAGTGCCGTATGAGTTCCTTCATCCCGCCGTATGAATCAGGTGCAACACCGGGACAGCCTTTGTAAAGTCGCGCAGCGTTTACCATCGGCAGGGCAGGAAAGCGTTCTTTCAGAATACGGAATTTCTCTTCTGAACTCCATGCCTGAAAAACAACAAGCCCGTCCACCACTTTGCCCATGGAGTCCCAGACTTCGGGCATATTTTCAACATTACTGTTTAAATCAAGATGATAGCAGATCAGATTGACATCTTGTGTGCGGACAAGATCCGCAATGCCCTTAAAGGCTTTCTGTCCTCCTACCATCGATATATTGTCGATTGCCAGACCGATTGTCAGCCTGTTTTTTATACTTAGTATTTCCACCGATACTCCTGCGAATTTATATGCTGTACCCTTATGGAGGGACCTTAATAATAATTTTAAAAAGTACCGGGGCTTAAGTCAAACAGGAAATCTCAATCTGATGTCAATATTAACCAGTATGCCGAACGGCATATGGCAGAAAATTCTCCCGGCGGGGTATACTGTCTGTCAGTTGTTTTTACACCTGAAAACAGGAGGAAGGAAATGACAGCCTATAGAAAAATAATATTTACAGTATGTGTTGTTTTATTTATTTCGTGTGTTTTTTTTCCCGGATCCGGGAAGCATGATGAAACTGTTGTAATTCCTTCAGACCCGTTCGAAAAGGCCGACGGCTGGCTTTATACCGAAGGCAATAAAATATATACATCAGACGGAGAAGTATGGTACGGCAGGGGTGTAAATATCCATGATACCAGGTCCAACTGGGAATGCAGCTATCAGGCCCCTGATCCCGGACTTGTCAAAGCACAGACAGATGAAGCCGTTGATGTCTGGGGAGCTGATTTTCTCAGACTGTGCCTGGAAACCGACCCCGCAAGCGGACCGTATCAGTACCGGGGAATACTTGATGATCCTGAATATCTTGAAGATGTTCTGGAAATCATTGACTATATCGGAACGAAAGAAGATGTTTATGTACTTCTTTCACTCTGGGTTGAACCGACAACGAATTCAGCGGGATGGCCGACCGATAACACCATACCTGTATGGGAACGACTTGCCGAAGAACTGAAGGATGTCCCTTATGTTATCTATGGAATAATTAATGAACCTCACGGCGAAAACCCTTCCCAGGACCATGCACTGTGGGAAGAATATGAAAAAATCGTTACCGCAATCAGGGTTGTTGAGATTGAGAATGAATCGTTCCATCACCTGATTGCAGTGCAGGGAACCAGGGGCTGGAGCAGAATACTTGAGTACTATATTGATCATCCGATAAGCGTGGGCGGCGGCCAGAATATTGTTTACGAAACACATGCATATGTCCCCGAATCGCAGTTTGAGGAAATTGTTGAGATTCCGTCCCGGACCCTTCCTGTTATTATCGGGGAATACGGGCCTGCATATATGTCGCTTGCAGACTGCGGGGAACTTTTCGAGCTTGCCCAGGAACTCAAGGTCCCGCTGGCCGCATGGTCATTCCATTCAACAGCAGGACCGACGCTGCTTGAATATTACGGAAAGCCGGACAGCTGTTCGCCCTCCGGGCCATTGACCCCGACACCGCTTTGGGGAAATCTGATAAAGACAGTGCTTTCATCGGATTATGGATCGCCCCTTGTGAAGGATATTACCCTGTCAAGTCCATCCATTTTTAATAATGCTTCCCGGGACCTTACAATAAGCGCCGAAGTTACTGACATTGAGGGATCTGTTTCCTCTGTGTCAATTGACCTGTCAGCAGTCGGCGGGAGCAGCAATGCTGCAATGACACATTCTTCAGGCAATATCTGGTCTGTTACGCAGACCATTCCCGCAGGAGCGGCAGCCGGGCAGTATATGCTGACAGTCAGTGCGGTTGATAATGAAGGAAACAGCAAATACCGTGCCGTCAGCATAAGCGTTATTGAACCGGCCTCTTCGGACCTTGTTATTTACTCGGAAGGAATTGATATCCGCGAGTGGATCTGGCCTGAAGATCTGGTCGAAGATACATCGGCGTATTATGACGGTTCTGAAAGCCTGCGGCTTGATTTCAGCTTTACCGGTTACTGGGCAGGATTCGGTTTTTACATTAATCCCGAAAGCGGAACAAATCTGATGGGATACAGCGCTCTGGAGGTCGCTTACAGGGCGGAAAACAGCGCATCAATTCCTGTATCGGCTGTATTGTCAGACTTGTCCGGCAGCAGTTCCCAGGCTGTGGATCTCGGGCCTGTGAATTCGGGATTTAATCTAGTGCAGATTCCGTTAAGCAGCTTCAGCGGCATCAATCTGTATGAAGTTACCGGATTTACATTTCAGGTCTATGACGGTTCAGCGCCCGCTGCAAGCGGGACCCTCTGGATAGATAATATCAGAATTATCCCCTGATAGTTCTTCCTTTGACTTCTTCATATGTTTTCCGGTCCGCAGCCGGCCCGCCTGTTTCGGCTGCGGACCACTTTTTATTATTTTTTCTGAACACTGCCTTCGGTTTTTTTCCGTATTATTACCAGAACACCCCCCGCCAGGACAGACGAACCAATGACAGAAAGAATCCCCCATGCGGATTTCAGCAGCGAATTCAGCATAAGCAGATGTACAGCCAGAGAGGCCATCAGAACCCCGGCCGCGAGTTTGAGGCTGCGGCCTTTCTTTTCATCCACAAAGAAGCGTTTCATGCTGATAAAGGCAAAAGCCAGAACCAGCAGTTCATCAAGAAGATAAACAAGCAGATACCCGGGAAGCAGGAACCACAGGCTGCTTTCGCTTCCGGTTTCGGCAAGAACCCGGGCCCAGATAAGCGGGAACCCGGCGGTGCAGGGCAGTTCAATGAATGCTGCCGCGGCGGCCAAAACAGCGGTACCGGCAAAGACCGTAATAATTCCCGAAGACGGATTAAGAGCCTTTCGCAGTCTTTTTAATATTACATTTTTGCCATGTTCATTTATTGTCATGCTCGGGCCTTTCTTCCAGAGGAAATAATCCTTGATATTCAGCATGGCGAATGCAGCAATAAAAAGAATAATGATTATGTTAAAAAAAGATGAATACATCAGCACAGCCACTATCCTGACAGCCCCGGCAAGAAACGCTCCGTATATCAGCGACGTGACAATCAGAAAGACAAGACCGGCCAGCAGTACGTTTTTTCTTTTCCTGCTCTGGATTGCGATGCCCAGAACAAGTGTCAGTACCCAAAGCGAGCAGGGATTAAAGCCGTCGGCAAATGCGATAAGCGCAGTGGATGCTGCGACCGGAAGATTGTCAAGACTGAATTCTCCCAGCAGCGGAACAGCCAGGGTATTCTGCGAGGGGTTCGTAAATATTTCATAACTGCCGGTCCTGTTTTCAAGCAGCGGCCCCATTTTGTCGCTGAATGGTTTTGTTTTGTATGAAGAGACTGTCAGGGCAAGATTTTCAAAAACATTCCCACCTGCACCCGAGAAATAATATTCACCGAAGAGTATAAGCGGAAGCCCCGGGGTTTTAATGTGCAGTTTGGTGACTGCGAGATTGAATTTGGCAAGTGCCCGGGGGTCTTTTTCAATATCAAATGAACGGACTTCCAGCCCGGGGAATTCATTCTGAAGTTTTTCAATAAATATTTCTGCCGCTTCGCAGTTCGGACAGCCTTCCTGCACAAAGAGATACAGGTCCATTTTTTCAGCATGCAGCCGGGCCGCTGCGCTTATCAATAAAAATGCCGCGGCCAGTAATTTTCCGGGGCGGATGTTCATTCAAGGATCTCCGTTATTCCATGCAGAAGGTTATCATATATTATCTGATACCGGTATCCGGGTTTCTTCCGCATTTTGCTGGACACCAACTTTATTTTATGTTTGCGGATATTCAAGATTCTCTCTGCCGGCATGTTCAAGAACTTCCCTGACAAATTTCTCCGCTTCCAGTTTTGCCATCGGCAGATCCTGGCTCAGGTAATTGCCGCATTCGGCTGCTGAAGATCCGGGAACAGGCCCTGAGTATGCTGCGATAAATTCAAACATTTCCTTTACAAGCGGAAGTATTTTGCGGGAAGATACTTTTCCCTTTACAATCAGGTAGAACCCTGTGCGGCAGCACATGGGCCCGAAATAGAGTATCATGTCCGAATGTTTATTATGGTTCAGAAGGAAAGTTGCCCAGAGATGTTCTATGGTATGAAGGGCAGGGACATCAAGTACAGGTTCGCGGTTGGGTTCTTTCATTCGGATGTCGAACGTGGTTACAGTTTCGCTGCCGATGCTGTCCGTTCTTGAAACGTAAATGCCCCTGAGCA
>CAZKOK010000011.1:0-17574 GCA_964554355.1 uncultured Spirochaetia bacterium
AAAAAACCCATCAGGTAAATTCCCGATGGGTTTTTGCTTTGTCAGCAGTCTGAGGCGCCCTTGCGGGCGCCCATTTTTTGTTTCAGTCAAACATATGGGAAGCCTTTACCCTTTCGCTCCTGAACTGACTGGTATACAGATTATAGTAATGTCCTTTCAGATTCAGAAGCTCCCGGTGGGAACCCTGTTCGCTGATTTTTCCGTTTTCGATAACAATTATCCGGTTTGCATGCCTGATCGTGGACAGCCTGTGGGCGATAATAAAACAGGTGGCGTTCTTTACAAGTTCGGCCATGCCTTTCTGGATCAGGTCTTCGGTAAGGGTATCGATCGAGCTGGTGGCTTCATCCATAATAATTATTTCAGGCCGTGAAAGCATTGCCCTGGCAATACTTAAAAGCTGTTTCTGTCCGACTGACAAAAGGCTGCCGCCTTCCCCGACTTCTTCATCATAGCCCTTCGGCATTACGCTGATAAATTCATGGGCATGCGCCATCTTTGCAGCTTCGATGACTTCCTCATCGTTTGCCTGAAGACGGCCGTAACGGATATTTTCCATAATACTGCCCGAGAACAGGTGCGGAGTCTGAAGGATAATGCCCAGCCTGGACTGCAGCGAATGCAGGCTGTATTTTGTGTAGTCTTCTCCATTGATATAGATTTTGCCTTTCACCGGTTCATAAAACCTTCCCGCAAGGTTGACAATGGTGGTTTTCCCTCCTCCTGTCGGACCCACAAGCGCGATTGTTTCATTTTTTTCAACCTTAAGTGAAAAGCCGGTCAGCACCGGATTTTCCCTGTTATAGTAAAAATCAACATGATCAAACTCAATTGTTCCCCGGACTGTTTCGGCATCATAACTGTCAGAGCGGTCAGAAATTTCAGGCTGCGTATCCAGAAGCGAAAAGACCCTTTCTGCGCTTGTCAGCGACCGCTGCATTTCCGAAAACACCCTGGCCAGGTCCTGGACCGGCCACATTATAAAAGTAACGAAGCCGATAAATGACTGGATGTCACCGGCGGTTATGTTTCCGGTTATATAACTGGTCCCCCCCGACCATAATACAAAACCGAGAATAACTGCAGTAATAAGCTGCACAATCGGCAGAAAAACAGCCGACAGCCAGGCTGCCCTGTAGGAAGCCCGGAACATGCTGCCGGTTTCCTCCCTGAATATTCCGAGGTTTTTCTTTTCGCGCACAAGGGCTTTTACGATCCTGACTCCTGTTATGTTTTCGTTATATTTTGCCGTAATCCCCGAATTGATGGCGCGTACCTTGCGGAACTCTTCCACAATACGGACCTTGAATTTGATGGCCACAAATAATGTCAAAGGAATTCCCGCAAGTACGATCAGCGCAAGCTGAACATTGATTATAAACATGAAAATTACGGCTGTAAGCAGATGCATTATTCCCCATGCAAGGTCCAGAAGATGCCAGGAGGTCAGATCGGCGATTCGGGTTGTATCGGATGTTACCCTGGACATCAGCCATCCTATCGGGGTTTTGTCAAAGTATGAAAAAGAGAGTTTCTGAAGATGCCCGAAGCACTTTTTTCTTAAATCATACTTAAGTCTTTCGCCAAGCCACCCGGCCGACCAGATAAAAATAAAGACAGAAACGGCAATTCCTGAATGAACAAGACTTGTCAGGACCATATATCTGATAAACATGGCCTTGTCCTGCATTTCTATTCCCTTGTCTATCATTAATCCCCTTAGTACAGGATTAATGGCCTCGAGAACAGCTACTATTATTATAAATACCAGAAATCCCGTCAGTTTTCCCAGATAGGGTCTGGTAAGCTTCAATATCCTTAAAATGAGTCCTTTGCTCATCTTTCCGTGAAATTCTTCTTCTTTAAATCCGTGTTCAGGCATAATTGATTTCCTTATCAAGTTCTTCCTCAATCCGGGTCTGAAGGTCAAAAACCTTGCGGTAAAATCCGGATTCCTTAACCAGTTCATCATGCGAACCGTCCTGGACAATTTTTCCGTCCTTGAATACAAGAATTCTGTCTGCATCCATCAGGCTTTGAATTCTGTGGGCAATGATGAATGATGTCCTTCCCGCCATAAGCGTCGAAAGGCATTCCCTGATATTGTCTTCTGTCTCTGCGTCCACTGCAGAAGTGGAATCATCAAGGATCAGTATGCGCGGGTCCTTGAGTATGGTCCTGGCAATGGCAATTCTCTGTTTCTGTCCGCCTGACAGGGTCACCCCTTTTTCTCCAACCAGGGTATTGTAGCCGTCCTGAAAGCCGAGAATGCTTTTGTGAATAGAAGCGGCCTTTGCGGCGTTCTCGATTTCCTTCTGAGTTACTTCCCGGTCTACTCCCAGGCAGATGTTTTCCCTGATGGATGTAGAAAACAGAAATGGTTCCTGCTCAACAATCCCGATGTTTTTCCTTAAAAACTGGCGCGAATAACTCTGCAGCGGCTTGCCGTCAAGCAGCAGGTCTCCTTTGTAGAAATCATAAAAGCGCGGAAGAAGATTGACGAAAGTTGTTTTACCGGATCCTGCTTCGCCAAGAAGGGCTATTTTTTCACCCTTGTTAACCGAGAAAGAAATACCTTTTAATACCGGAATATTTTCTTCATATGAAAACTCCAGGTTTTTCACGGCAAGACTTCCTGAAATTGTTCCTTCGGAAGTCCCTGAGTCAAGATCTTCCTGTTCAGCATCAAGAATCACTTTTACCCTGTTGTAGGATACAAATGATGTAGACAGATTGGCAATCATACGGCCAAGTTGCTGAAGCGGCCAGATAAGAGTCAGTACCATTCCTATATAGGCGAAAACGCTTCCAAGCGAGATAGTGCCTGATATAGCCATAAATCCCGCATATGTAAAGCCGATTACCATCTGTGCTGCACATAAAATATGGGAAACAGGCCAGTAAACAGTATGCGTAAGCAGAAACTTTATGCCGCGACTGAACTGCTCGAAATTGTCGGTTTCGAATTTACTGTTTTCAAATTCCTGCCTTGCAAAAGCGCGGACTATACGCATCCCTGACAGGTTTTCCAGCAGGATCGACGAAACAGTTCCATCCTGCTCCTGATATGATTCAAAGGATTTGTGTATTCTTATAAAGAAAATAGCTGAAGTAACGGTGATAACCGGAGTTATCATGCTCGATATCAGAGCCAGTTTCCAGCTCAGAATAATAATCCCGCACAGGTTAAACAAATAAAGCATGCTTATTCGTGCAATCCCGGGGATCATTTCCTGGAAAAATCTTCTTAATGAATCAACATCACTGGTGGATCGCTGTATAAGCTCTCCGGTCTTCATTTTATCGTGATACTGATAGCTGAGCTTCTGCATGTGATCAAAAAGACGGTTCCGTAATCCTTCGGTGCTGCCTTCAGAAGCCCTGGCGACAGCCTTGCCTGAGAAGAAAAGGAACACTCCTTTACCGATTGCAATTACGATGAATGACATGGCAAAAAGAAAAACAGGTGTACCTTTTTCCTTTTTTACTATTGTATCCACAATATCGCGAAGCAGGAAATTAGATGCAATTTCCAGACTTATAGCGAAAGCCATTGTCAGAAGAGCCCAGAGTAAGACTCTCCTGAATCCTTTAAGAAGTTCCCAGAACCCTTTTGCCGGATTTGATGGTAACATTCGACTGGACATGTAAAAACTCCCTTAATTGTATAAAAAAGGAAAGACTACAGCATTACAGCTGAGAAGAGCTGAGAACACAGCTCTGCCAACGTTACAAATGCCACGGAAACGAAAATATTCGTTTGCTGTATAAAATGTGTTTAATGTTAGATGTGAAATGCCCTGATCATCAAAATATCCCCCTCTTATTTAGAAATAAGAATCCATATCTGAATTCAGGGGTGAATCGGGAATTACAGATATGAACAATAACCAATTTAAACAGGGATAGGTTTTTGTGTCAACCCGTATCGGAAAAATGTTGCAGTATACGGATTTCAATTATTCAGGGATTGTCAAAAAAAACGTTTTCTCCGCTGAAAAGTATTCCAAGCCTGCTTCCGCCATCACCGGAAGAACTGAAGTTTGCTATTTCCTCGGTTGCTGATTTTGATTTGTCTTTTGTAGAAATAGTAACCATGAAATCATGTATTCTGTTCGGCGCAACCGGTATATCGATGCTCATGCCATTCTGGCTGATGTCTCTAACGGTTCCCTCGTAAACGTCTCCGCTTTCAAATTGAAGTATTAATATTCTGTATTCCGGAGGTATCTGCGAGCCGGTTTTTCTTGTATCTCTGCGGCGTTCCATTTTTAAACCTTTCAGTTTTTTCTGCATTATATAGCGATGCAGGGGGTTCCGCAACCGATTTATTTAAAACTTCTTATTTTTATCTCATTTTATTTACTTACGGCCCATTACTGTGCCGGAAAAAGTATTTCCTGTCAGAATGGCTTTTACGTTGTCCAGATCACGGCCTTCAGCTGTTATGACCTGAAGATTCAGTTCCCTTGCCTTTTTTGTCGCAACAGGATCGAATGGTGAGTTTTTTCCGGGAGTCCACTCATCACCGACCATGCTAATGTAGTCGTCCCAGCTTATGTAATCCAGGGGAACCGCATCCGGGTTCTTTTTCGGGTCGTCCGAATAGACTTTTACAATATTCGAAAGGTTGATAATCTGACCGGCCCCGAGTTTTTCAGCCAGAAGAACTGCAATATTGTCAGTGGAAAATCCCGGCTTCCATCCTGCTCCCACAAGAATCTTTCCATTGAATTCAATTTCCTTCGATGGGTCTGTTACCAGCGGATCGATACAATAATCGCCAAGAGATTCCTTCACAAGCTGTGCGTTCAGATGGGTTGCCCTGATTCCGATAAGGTCCAGCCCGTAGCCTGAGCATTCGCCGCCGGTTATCTCGCGTAATGCCTGCTGATAGACACGGCTCGGAGCACCTCCTCCGATTATCAGGATGAGTCTTTTGTCGTGATTATCTGTTATTTCTTTAAGCAGGGAACAGATATCTTTGATAAAGGCAGCATCAGGAGAGTCCGGGGCCACAATTGATCCGCCGACGGAAAGTATCGATATTGAATCCATACCGACAATATAGAGGAAAGAACTGAAATCTGCAAGACAGATAACCTGCAACGCTTTTTTCTCACGCAAAGATCGTTACGGGGGGAGGCGGCGCTAAGGGATGGTTCTTATTGATATATTTAATTTTTCCATTGAATATTATGGTTATTTGGAATACTGCTTTTTTTGGGGTTTTTTAAAAAACAAAAAAATCAAGAATTTCCTTGTTGGAATAATAATTGTATTAATCGATTGATTTGAGTAACGAAAAGCTCGTAGCGTCGCCTCCCCCCGCAGCGCCCGTCGCCTGAGCCGGATCGTTTGGGTCTTTATTTGATTTTCTTAATTTGACAATTCAGAAGGCAGGATGTAAAGTTTTATTTATCCGATGTATAAAAAGGCGGGGTCAGGAATGTGAAAAAGGTTTTTATATTGGCAGTTGTTGTTTTATTATGGAGTTGCGGGTCTGCACCGCAGGAAAAACCGCCTGAAGATAAAAAGAATGAAGCAGCTGTTACCGGTCAGGCTACTTCTGCTGATACTTCTTCTGAAGAAAAAACGGTGACAGAAACTGCAGCACAGGATGAGGATTTTGAAGCTGTACAGGAAGTGCAGACTGACATAGCCGGCGATGTAAAAACTGCTTCAGGTACTGAAACCGGTCAGCAGAATCTGCCGACAATTGATGAGTTATTTGATATTAATGTGGAGTTATCTTCCGCACCGGGTTCTCTTGCGGATGCAATTGACACAGGTTTCCGCATTCCGGATGATGCGGCAAAAGTCCAATGGATAGAATATATAAGTCCGTACAATAATCTGGTATTTTTCAGAATGGGTATTTATTCGGGTAATGTTGATGATCCTCTGCTTAAGGCTGAACCGAAAAATCCCGAGCCTGTGCAGTTTGCCGATTTTTCCGGACCCGTTACGACAGGCAATCCGGATAGTTTTCTTTATTATAAAGAGTATTTACTGTATCCCAAAGATCAGATTGATAAAAACAGCAAACAGCTAAGCCTTTATTATATGCCGATGCTGGGAAATGTTGATAATCTTAATCAGAAGGTTTTCGATATCAATCTTCCGGACAGCCTTGTGAAATACAGCCGGAATGATATAAAAATGTTCCAGAAAATGCCGAAAAGCCTGCTTTTCAGTTTTGGAAACGGTAAAAAAAGGATAATCTGCAGAATAAATACACTGGGCGAAATTACAAAGGTCTTTCCCGAATCCGAATACCAGTTTCCTGTATTCAATCCTTTTGTTAATTCGCTTATCTATATAAAAAACGGAAACGAATCGGACATAATCCTGCCGCCGGACATGAAAGAAAGCGGAAGGCTGATGATTTCCAACGGTGTCACTCCTGAGGAGGAACTGCTTTCCGGAGCCCTCTCCTTCCAGACCTCGGTGGATTACAGATATATGCTGGTCTGGGAAAAAAAGGACAATAAGGAAGCTGCACTCATATTTGCCGATGTCGACAATGAACGCTGGATCGAAATAGTCTCGGGACCTGCGGATAAGTTTGAGTTTAAGCACAGCTGGGGTTTTATCGGAGACAGCGGCAATTTCTACTACAGAAAGGATGGGAAACTGTTTATTAATAATATAGATACGGGCAGCAGCTACAGATCGGAATTTATAAATAATGATTATGTTTACAGTCTGGATGATAAAAATACCTTTTATTACGATCTGCTTGATAAAGTGGTTGCAGAGAATAAAATTCCGCTGCTGTCGGGACCGGAAGAAGTTGAAAAAATGTTTGTAGATTTCCACCGGATACAGAGTCTGAAGAAAATGACAGAACTTGTGCCGGATAAGGTGCTTGAAAAATACAGCAGGGGAATTCCATTTAATTATGCCGATAACGAAGTCAGGGCGCTTAAGCTTATTGCATCGATAGCAAAAAAATATTACTCCGCTTCGCAATGGAAAAGTTTTATGGACAATTATGTAATAAGCAGTATGAATAATAAAGCACTGGTTGAGAGTCAGCTTAAAAAGATGAAGAATATTTTCTGATCCTGGAAGCCGTTTCCGGTCAAGCTCTTTTTTTTACTGCAGGTAAAATGTTATGGCAGTAAAAAGCTGAACTGATATGGATGCGTAAAGATTGGTTTCTCACAGAGGGCACAGAGGGATAAGAGATCACGGAGATTTCTTTTTTTATTTGAAAATAACAAAAATCAATAATTTTTAATTTCTCCGTGTCCTTCTTTTCACTCTGTGATCTCTGTGAGAATCCAACCGACATATCTGATTACTCAATATAACTCTGATAAACAGATGTTCGATAACATTTTCCAATATTAAATCAAATATGGAAATACATAAGGATTGCCAGACAGCGGGCAAGTCAATATACTGCAGATAATATGGCCTTGTTTAAACGATCAAAGGAAATTGCTGAAAAAGGTTCGATAGTCCATGAACTCTGCACTGACGATTTCAGAAAGGCAAGGAAGTCAAGGTTTGTTCCGGAAAACAGCCCTTCCTGCTCAAGCAGAATAAAAAAGAAAATGCTGACTCTTGATGTAAAAAAGAAAAACTGCTTTGCCTGGTGCGATAATGATCAGTACCGCTATAACGATTTCATTCTCGAAGGATATATTGAGCTTAGGGACCTGGATGTCAATTCTTCGGCAGGTTTTATTTTCCGTAAGGCCAATGAGTACAATTATTACTATTTTCTTGTTTCGTCAAAAGGCATGTTCCGGCTGGACCAGGTTTTTAACGGACACCCTGCTGTACTGATTCCCTGGACCGAACTTACAGAACCGGTAGGCAGGCTTTTTTTTATCAGAATTATAGCCAGCGGAACGCGTTTTATATTTATTATCAATAACCAGTGGGCTGCCGAAATTGATTCGGAAACAATTGATGCCGGAATCATTTCTTTTGCGGTCCAGAATTACGGGCAGGCTGATTCGGCGGGAGCTTCCCTGCGTTATTTTTATGTGGATTCAAGGCCCATGGAAGTCGAGACCGATTTTTCCAGATGGTCGGAATATATTGCCGTGCCTGCACAGGCCAGACTGGCTTATGCAAAATCCATGATTGCCGGCGGCCAGCATACCCTTGCTGCAGTTCAGCTTAAAAAGATAATTTCTTCCGATCCGGATAATGAAGAGGTGAAGATTCTTCTGGCCCGGTCATATACGGGCATGACAATGTATCCCGAAGCGATTTCAATTCTTTCGGATACAGAGTTCAGCGACGTGAACAGGGAAATTGCCCAAACAGAATTATGCAATGCCTATTACCTTTCCAATAAATTTCTTGAATTAAGGGACTTCATTCTGGAAAAAATTCCGGAAGATAAAAGAGATGCAGTTATCTGGAACCACCTGGGCAATGCCGAGTTTTTTCTGGGCAACCGGGAAAAGGCATATGCTGCATATAATGCAAGCCTGGAAAAAGATCCCGGGATTCCGCAGGTGTCTGTAAATGCAGGCATTGCCGCAGAGAAAATGAATAAGCATGATGAAGCATTCGACCGGTACAGCCAGGCGGCAATTCTTTTTTTCCGCCAGGAAAATTACCTTGAAGCTGAAAAACTTCTGCCGGTACTGAAATCATTGTCAAAGGACGATCCGGATGTTGCGGCCCTTCAGGCAAAGCTTGATTTCTCAAGAGGAGACCTTGAAGCTGCGGGGCCTGTTCTGTTTGAACTGGCCGGAAAAGGCAGCAGCGACAGCGGAGTATATTATCTCGCCGGTCTTTTCTATGCCGGGAAAGGCGAATATTCGAGTGCGCTTGATTTATATGAAAAAGCCCTTAAACTCGAACCTGAATTCTATCTTTATAAATTCAGACAGGCCGAAGCTCTCTATTATCTGGGAAAAAAATGGGAAGAGCCCCTTGTCAATGCACTCGAATCGAAGGAACAGGATGCCTGGCTTTTTAATTTTGCCGGAATTGCCTTTTCTTCGGCAGGCCGGGAAGAAGAGGCGGAAAAATACTTTAAATTGGCAATGGAGCTTGAGCCCGACGAAGAAGAGATAAGAATAAATTATTCCTGGAAAAAATATGAACAGGGCAGAAAAGAAGAGGCCCTTGATATGCTGCAGGATTTTGAATCAGCCGCAGTCTGTAATCACATCGGAAATATTTATGCAGCCGAAAAAGAATATGAAACGGCAATGAAATATTATGAAAAAGCCATGTCATTTGAGCCTGATAATATTTTTTATATTGAAAACTGCGCCGGAGCATGGCTGGAGCTTGATGCGGTATCCAGAGCCGAGGAGCTTCTGGTAAAAGCCCTTGATATCAGAGAAACACCGGGTCTTTTCAACAAGATCGGAAACCTTGCATGGCTTAAGGGAGAATATTCAAGAGCCGAAGCAGCTTATAAAAAGGCCCTTGAAACGGCCCCGGAAGATATTGATTCAATGCTCAATCTTGCTGATCTGAATATGCTGAGGCGTAAATTCAAAGAAGCTCAGGAACTGGTTGGAAAAGCTGAAAAAATTCGGCCCACGGAAAGATCAGCGGAAATTAAAAAAAGGATAAGCGAAGCGACTGAAGAAAAACTTGAATGTTCAAAATGCGGACGCTTCTGGACTGTTCCAAAGCCCCTTCCCGAACAGGCCGGACTGAATATCAAAGGTGCCCCTCCCGGCAATGCTCCGGCCGGCAGCTGCCCGGACTGCAAAAAGATCTACTGTATTTCATGTGTCGAAGACACTCTGAAAGAAAACAGACTGCACTGTCCCGACTGCAAGGTTCCTCTGAAGCTTTCAGACCAGCGGCTGCGCTATGTCCTGCGTGAACAGTATTTGCCCGAAAAATAACAGTCTTCGCCGCCTGAACCGGTTGCTTTGAAAAGGTTAAGAGCTTATAATATCTCCTTGACAAACCGATTTGAATCAGTAAGATGATTCAGGTCAGGTAATACAGGATAATCAAATGAAAAGAATTTATATATTAATTATTATACTGTTCGGTATAGCGGCTGGCGGATTGTCGGCCCAGGATTTTCAGACAGCAGAAAGTTTTTTTAATTCTGTCTGCCAGGTTTATGCGGCAATTAATGATTATGTTTCCAGCGTTGTTATTAACAACGATGGGGAAAAGTCATCCGGTGAAATGCTTTTCAAGTATCCCAACAAGGTAAGGATTAATTATACTGATCCCGAAAATCAGGTGCTTGTTATGGACGGAACACGTTTTGCTCTCTACCTTCCCAAACTGCGTGTTACAATGGTCCAGAACATTAAAAACGACAGTTCCTCCGGCAGCGGCGGAATTGACCTGATGACACGGGAAGGCCTTCAGCTTTTAAAAACCGGATACAAGGTATCCTACCTGGAATCATATCAGTCAGTTCCTCTTGATGAAGGCGATAATACACAGGTCATAAAACTGAAAATGGACTGGAAAACCACCAGGGAAGGATTCAGGACCCTGGAAATTGCCGTAGACCCGAAGACAAGGCTTATCAGAAGAATTTCGGGAATAACAAGGGATTCAAAACTTGTCAGGATTGATATAATAAAAATGAAAATCAACCAGAATATTCCGGACTCCAGGTTTGATTTTGAGATTCCGCCGGAAGGTCATGTAGTTAATGATTTTATTTATGACACCAGTGAAGAGTAGGCTGAGATGGAATCAATCGGGGAAAAACTGAGGCTTTCCAGAGAGGAAAAAGGCTTTTCAATAGACAGGGTTGCCAGAGATACCAATGTCGCCAGAAAATATCTCGAAGCTCTCGAAAATGAAGATTTTGCCATGTTTCCGGGTGAACCATACCTGATCGGATTTCTGAGGATCTATTCGGAATATCTCGGACTTGATCCTCAATCTATAATCAATCTTTATAAAAACTTTAAAATTCAGGAACAGCCTGTACCCATAGATGAGCTTCTTAACAAAAGGGATCCCAGGCCGTTTATAATAGGCGGGCTTATTGCCGTCGGAGCTGTAATACTGTTCCTGCTTGTTTATCTGCTTGTTCCGGTGATATCAAATGCTGTGGCCAAAGCAAAAGAAAAACAGGAACAGGATGTAGAAATAAGCAGTCTTGTCACTTTCTCAGGCCCCGGCATGCTTGAAGAATTTTCCGTCAACGAAGGAGTGAAATTCGTTCACAACGGGAAGGAAGCAAATCTTGTAATTACCGATGTAAACAGGGACGGAACAGTTGACCTTAAGCTTCCTGACGGTGATGCGCATCTTGGTATAAATGAAGAAAAAGTGTTCAGCCTGCCGGAATTTGAAGGGAAAAGGTACAGTGTGCTTGTCAGCGATGTATACACGACAAAAAAGTCAGTGTCCCTTTATATAAACCGGCTGGATGATCTTGCAGCAATGCAGATACAGGAGCAGATTGAAACTCTTCCGGACGGAAGTGTGGAGCTTGAAGATGGTACGGTAGTATCCGGAACGGAAGCGGGAGTTGTTACTGAAACAGCTGCTGCGGCCGCAACTCCGGCAGAGACACAGGCAGCCGCCGCTGTTCCTGCAACGGATACCGCAGCGGCCCGGGCTGCAGCGGAAACAGCACAAGCGGCAGAAACAGCAGCAGCCCGGCCGGCAGGCACCGGTGAAAGGACACGACCTGTAATTGTCATAATGACCAATGACCGGCAGCTTCCCTTTACAGTGGAAGCACGGTTTGACGAAGGATGTCTTTTCAGATATCAGATGGACAAATCCGAAGAGATAATCGAATCCTATTATTCTGCCGGTAAATATTTCAGGGTAGAACCGCTCAGGGAAATGACATTCTGGGCATCAAACGCTGGAAGCTTCAACCTGTATGTTTCCAACCGCTCGGTACAGGTAGGCCAGAATGGAGAAGTAGTAGTCGGTACTCTTAGATGGCGCCTGAACGAAAATAAAAAATATGCCCTCGAATTCAATCCGCAGTACTGATAAATCATATTACATTGAACACCTCGGCTGCGCTAAAAACCAGGTGGATGCCGAAATAATGATGGATGCTCTCAATAATGCAGGCTATCACGAAACCGAAACTGCAGATGACGCCGGAGTCATAATAATCAACAGCTGCAGTTTCATAGAACCGGCCCGGCAGGAAACCGTAAATGTAACGCTTGAAACAGTCGCCGCATATCCGGACAGGATTGTAATAATGGCGGGATGCTTTTCCCAGCGCTATCCTGAAAAAACAAATGAATTAATCCCTGAACTTTCGGGAATTTTCGGAAATTATAATCCGGCGGCAATAATGGAACTTGTTGAAATGATAAAAACGTGCAGAGGAAAAATCCTTGTGCCTGCAAAACCTGCCGTCACTTTCAGCCATAAACGAAGCACACTCTTCCCCCGAAGCATCTATATAAAACTGTCCGAAGGCTGCAGCCACCGCTGTTCATTCTGCGCAATCCCGCATATCCGGGGAAGCCTGCGTTCACGGACAGTTGAAGATGTCTTCACGGAAATCGGGGACAGACTCAAAGAGGGATATTTTGAATTCAATCTGGTTGCCCAGGACCTGGCTTCTTTCGGAGCAGACCGCGGGAATAAAGAATTTATTCCTCTTTTAAACAGGCTTGAGAATCTGAAAGAAGATTTCTGGATCAGATTCCTGTACATTCATCCTGACAATTTTCCCGAAGAGCTGTTTGAAATATGCAGAAGGGATCCGAGATTTCTTCCTTATTTTGATATTCCGTTTCAGCATGCTTCACCCAGGGTGTTAAAGAGGATGGGCAGGACAGGTTCGGCTTCGGAATATCTTGCGCTGATTGATAAAATAAGAAAGGAACTGCCTTCGGCTGTAATCAGGACCAGCTTTCTGGTCGGTTTTCCCGGAGAAAGCGGAAAGGATTTCATGATGCTTCGGGAATTTCAGGATAAAGCCCGGATTGACTGGGCAGGAGTGTTCAGCTATTCACGGGAGGAAAATACAAAGGCCTGGAATATGGGTTCTTCCGTCAGTCTGCAGTTAATGAAGAACAGAATCAGAAAAAGACAGAAAATTCTTGAAGAAAAACAGCAGGAAATTACTTTTGAGCGGTTAAAACGCTTTATCGGCAAAAAAATTTATGCAATTATTGAAGAGCCAGTCAAAAATGAGATGTTATATATGGCAAGAGGATATTTTCAGGCCCCCGAAGTTGACGGTCTGATAGTAGCGGAATCTGAAATGGAGCCTAAAGCCGGAGATCTTGTTACTGTCAGAATTGAAAAAATAACCGGGGTCGACTGCAAAGGAGTTGTTCTTGACCGATTATCTCGAAATTCTGAATGACAAACAGAAAGAAGCGGTTCTTCATGACGGGCAGTCCCTGTTGATTCTTGCAGGGGCGGGGTCCGGAAAAACCAGGGTAATTACCACAAAAATCGCCTGGCTGATAAAGGAAAAGAATATCAACCCCCATTCCATTCTGGCCGTGACTTTTACAAACCGGGCCGCCGGAGAAATGCGCGAACGCGTTGAGCAGCTTACGGGGTATACCGCCGGGGTTATGATCAGGACTTTTCATTCATTCGGTTCATGGGTCCTGAGAAAATACGGCGGGAAAATCGGCGTACCATCCACATATACAATTTATGATGATGAAGATTCGCTGTCGCTTCTTCAGGCCCTATATCCGCGGTTTACAAAGAAGGAACTCGGACCGTATTCAAGAATGATCAGCCGGGCAAAAGATTATGCACTTGGCTGGGACGGCCTGGATGGTCATTTTTATGACAGCAGGCTTGAGGAGATGTATCAGAATTATCAGAACAGGCTGGACAGAATAGGAAATGCCGATTTCGGGGACCTTATACTTAAGCCGCTTAATCTTTTAAAAGAATTTCCGGATATACAGGAAGAAATCCAGGGCAGATTTCGAATTATTCTGGTTGATGAATATCAGGATTCCAACGTTGCCCAGGACAGACTGCTCAGGCAGATAGCAGGTCCGGGATGTTATGTCTGTGTTGTGGGAGATGACGATCAGTCCATTTACGGATTCAGGGGAGCGGAAGTAAAAAACATTGTGACATTTCCGGAAAGGTTTCCGGGAACGGACATCATCAGGCTGGAACAGAATTACCGGTCAACACAGCCGATTCTGGAAATGGCCTCGGCGGTTGTGAACAATAACCGCAGCAGACTGGGAAAAACCCTCTGGACCGAAAAAAAAGAAGGTAAGAAGCCTGTATATACAAGACTGCCCGATCAGGAATCTGAAGCCGAATACTGCCTTGAACTGTTAGATGATCATAATTATGAAGAAACGGCCATATTGTACCGGACCAATTCGCAGTCGATGGCCTTTGAAAGCCTTTTCCTGCGCAGGGGAGTGCCCTATCAGGTTGTCGGTTCACTCAGATTTTACGAGAGGGAAGAAGTAAAGGATATGCTCCCATATATGGCATTCATCTGCAATATGAGGGATGAAATCGCATTTAAGCGTATAGTCAATAAACCTGTCAGAGGTGTAGGCGCATCAACGCAGGAAATGGTAATTGACAAGGCAGCAGAAACAGAAGGCGATGTATTTGCTGCTGCGCTTTTAACCGCAGATTTACTAAAGGGCAAAAGACGGGAAGGTCTGAAAAAGTTTTCATCAATAATTGAAAATGCAGTCCGGGCTCTGAATGATTCGCCGCTCCCGGCCTTTCTTCAGGAACTGGCTGAAAAATCAGGACTGATGGAACATTACAGGGAAGTGGATGAAGAATCGCTGTCTGCCAAAAGCGACAATCTCGGGCAGCTGGTAACAGCTTCGGCTGACTATCCCGAAGGAATGGACGGATTAAGGGCTTTTCTCGAGGATATTGAACTGGACCGTTCCAGAATGGCTGACAGAAACTCCACAAACAAGGGAGTTACTCTTATAACCATGCATAACACCAAAGGACTGGAATTTGACAGAGTGATCATTACGGGTCTGGATGACGGCCTTTTCCCTGATTCAAGGGGGCTTTCCGATCAGGAATCTCTTGAAGAAGAAAGACGGATTTTTTATGTCAGTATAACAAGGGCCCGAAACGAACTGTACCTGCTTTCCGTACGCAAGCGTTTTATGTGGGGAAGAAGGAATTTTTATGAAAGGTCCCGTTTTCTTGATGAAATTCCGCCGGATCTGTATTCATCGGATTCCGCCCCTACAGGCGATGCGGATTATCTGCCCGGGATGTATGTGTATCATGATGAATACGGAAACGGACAAATCGCAAAAACCTGGAACAACGGAACAAATTTTATGGTAATGGTCCGTTTCGAGTCCGGACAGCAGGGGACATTTATTCCGAAATACCAGCCTCTTGAAAAAATCAGCATCGATGAATAGCAAAGGGTATAATAGTCTTGAATTCTGCCCTGACCCGGCCGATATTAACTAAAGAATGGATTATTCTTTACCAGTAATAAAAAGGGCACGCGAATACAGACTATATGACGAAAAAGGCCGGAGGTATCTGGATTTTTACCAGGAATCCGGAAAAGCCCTGCTTGGACACAGGCAGAACAGACTTTCACTGGAACTTAAAAACACCATATCCAGGGGACTTTTATCAGCCTATCCGTCCGTCTATCATCAAAGACTTGAAAAAGCACTCAGGAAGATAATACCTGGATATAACGGAATATATGTCTGTCAGGATTTGCAGACTGCTTTAGGCAGGGTATCCGGAATCACCGGAAAACCCGCAACTCCGGAAACTGTAAAAGACCCGCTGCTTGGAAAACCGGAAGGAATCTCGTTATGGAGGCCCTTTCTTCAGACGGAATATCCTGATATTGTTTTTCCCGTGATCCCGCTCCCCGGCAGTTTTGCCTTATCTGTATTTGCCGTAAAGCAGGAAAGGGAGGAGTATCTATGTTCCGGTATTTCCGCTTTGACGGCAATAGCTGCAGCTCGGGCAGTGTACAATCTGCATGCTTTTATTGATGAAAATCCATATTCAGACTGTAAACTGCAGCTGAAAGACTGGGACAGAACAGGCCCGTATCTGATTTTTAAGGGAGATGAAAAACGGTATAGGGAAATATATAAGGCTGGAATAAAAACAGGAGTGCTGCTTTCGCCGGGATATCCTTCATTTTGTATTATTCCTGCTGTTTATGAAGAAGGGGAAATCCGGGCATTTCTCAGGGAGACAGAAAATGACTGATCCAAATGTAATATCCTTAATAATCAGACTCATAACAGGTTCAGCCGCAGCATTTTTTGCCATATTCCTCTGGGCCAAAACCCGCGATACAGCCTGGATGCTTGTGATAATCGGAATAATTGTCGATTATGCAAAAATACTTTTTTCAGCCCTGCAGTTTTTCGGATTTGTATCACCCAATCTGTTTACAATCGGCGAACTGAAAATCGGGAAAATAATACTGGATAATATACCATCAATGTTTATATCCGCCGGACTGATAATTATGATTCTCCGCCATCGGTACAAATAGAAAGGAATTCGCAGTTTTTAATTTCTATAGCCTCGGAAGGACATTCGTCTGCAAGTTCTTCAAGCCGGTCCAGTAATTCCTCCGGAACAGACCCTTTCCTGCATTCCGCCGAGTTGTTTTTCATATAAAAAAGCTCCGGAAGAACCTCTTCACACAACCCGCAGCCGGCACATTTATCTTTTTTGATTTCAATATACTCCATTGCGGTTAAAAAATACTGAATTTTAAATTGAACGGCAACAATTGGAAATTATGAATTATAAATGGGGACTGAATTGGAAAGAGACATATGTAGGTGCCAACGATCGTTGGCACGCGGGTTTCAGCACTGAATTGGGGACAGACCCGCGAAGCCGGGTCATTTTTATAGGATGACAGCATGTTTACAAAGCTTCTTCTAAGCATTAGAATAATATCAGTTATTTTTATGAAATTATTTGAGGTATATTATGGCTGCTATAATTGTTGCGGTTATTTTTCTCGCAGCTTCGCTTTTTACGGTTCTGCCCCTCGATTTCGGCCCAAACTGGGGTGATGAGTTTGTGAATTTTCTGAAAGGAGCGCTTCCCTTTATCGGTTTTCTGATAGGGATTATTGCCTTGATTGTAGGTATTGCTGATATAAAGGACAAGGCGCTTAGCAGAAAAGAGGAAGAATCGCAAGAGACCGAAAATAATCAGGTTTAGCGGCCTGATAAAATAAAAAAGCTGCTCGTATGAAGGCTTGACATATTAATTGAAATATGGAAATATGGCATTTCAAATCGATTTCATGTTGATTAAAGGATCTGCAGAGGCGAACGAATGAAAACTATATTTTTAAATCCGAACAATATTGATCGGAAATGGTACATAATTGACGCTGAAGGCAAACGTCTTGGAAGAGTTGCGGCAAAAGCAGCAGTTATTTTAAGAGGTAAAAACAAGGCGTATTTTACTCCGCATCAGGAAGTAGGTGATTTTGTCGTAATAATCAACGCTGAAAAAGCCGAACTGAGCGGAAACAAGGCTGAAAAAAAGATATATTACAGACATACCGGATATCCTGGAGGTATCAGAGCAGAAGGCTACAGCAAAATTGTAAGCAGAAAGCCTGTATTCCCGATGGAACATGCAATAAAAGGAATGCTGCCGAAGGGCAGATTGGGCAGAAAA
>CAZKOK010000011.1:17584-18847 GCA_964554355.1 uncultured Spirochaetia bacterium
AAAACTTTTCAAAAATGTAAAAGTTTATGCCGGCGCTGATCATCCGCATGCGGCACAGAAACCTGAACCGATAGATAATATTTAGGAGCAGAAAAGTGGCAGAAAATCTTGCATTGGGAACAGGTAGAAGAAAAACCTCAGTTGCCAGAGTTTATCTCCGTAATGGAAAAGGTAATATTACTATTAATGGTAAGGCCCTGGATAACTACTTTTCAAACCCTACTCTGGCCTTTATTGTTCAGCAGCCGTTAACTGTTACTGATTTGGCCAAAAAATTTGATATTCTTATTAATGTTAAAGGCGGAGGGGTAACCGGTCAGGCCGGTGCCTGCAGACATGCTCTTTCACGTGCGCTTGTTGAATATGATGAATCAAATCTTAAGGCGTTGAAAGCTAATGGTTTTCTGACAAGAGACCCGAGAATGGTAGAAAGAAAGAAATATGGACAGCGGGGTGCAAGAAGAAGATTTCAGTTCTCAAAACGTTAATCCCACCGTTTCTTCTATCAGTGAAAGTCCCATTGGATACGGATATCTGCTGTCCGACGGGACTTCTTTTTTTGTTCATATCAGCAGAAAATCGGATCTGGACCTCAAAGTTGAAGATGAAGTGACAGAAGATGCACTTCAGCTTATTGAAGAAATCAGTCAGTTCAGTTCGGCAATAATACAGGCAATGAAATATTTGAATTTCCGCGGGCACAGCAGGAAAGAACTGGAAGTAAAACTAATGAAGAAAAACTGCCCGGCAAAGGCGATAGGGGATGTCTGTATAAGCCTGATTGAGCGAGGTCTGCTTGATGACGGGAAATATGCAGAAAACTATATCAGCTCATGTATAAGGAAAGGCCGTTACAGCATTAATGAAATTTCAGCCAGACTTCAGTCAAAAGGGATCAGCCGTGACATAATTCATTCGGTTCTTGATAAACAATATACTGAAGAAGAAAGCATCAGAGCGCTGAATTTTAATATTGAGAAACTGATGAGAAATAAAAAAAACACAAGAAAAAAAATAATAGCTTCACTTCAGAGAAAAGGATTCCGTTATAAAGATATTGCAGATGCGCTTGAAAATCTGACCGGAAGTGAATAAAGCATATCCGATATGGGAGAAATGCAGGTGTCAGCGATCGCTGACACCTGCGTTGTTTTTACTTGGTAAATTGGGGGTTCGGTTTATTTCTTTTCGTTTTTGTACAAATTATGATCACGGCCCGTTTCGCCGTGTCCATAATTTGTGAAACGAATAAGAAATAAACTT
>CAZKOK010000012.1:0-18426 GCA_964554355.1 uncultured Spirochaetia bacterium
CCATAAAGCTTGCCAGTGATTTTGATAATAATCCCATTATCATTTCCCAGACCCAGACGATTGCAGGCTGGCATCAGGAAATTACCAGAAACAGAAACATAAATGCTGAAAACCATAGTTTACAGATGCGGATATATGAAGAAGAGGGGAGATCGGAAAACGGCGACAGTTCCCATCTGCCCGAGGAAATCGGGTATCTTGCTGTCGGTTACGGGCATCGTAAATATAAAATTGATGCGGCACAGTATGTAAACCTCATGACCGGCGGAAATACTTCCTGCATAAACAGGACAATAAACAATTCCGCAGATGTATGGGGAACAGACCTGGGTATACCATTCTATAATTCCGGCGATGACAGGATTTATTACGTTTTCGGCGATACTTTTGACGGTGACAGCAGCGGGGCTTACTGGGACCAGCGTTCTCCGGTAATGGCACGTTCCTATCAGCTCTCCGGTAATCTGAATTATGTACGCGACGGATATCTTAACAACTGGCTGGCTGATAATTACTATGCCGATCCGCTCTGGCCGAAGCTGAACGAGGGTTATATGTACACTGACATCCCGACAGCTGCATGGTACATGAACGGATATATGTATATCTATACAATGAGAGTTACTGACTGGCCGCGTCCGAGTGAATGGAATACGATATTTTCCACGCTGATGTATTCGGGCAGCGGAGGAGCGCCGGGCACATGGTATGAGGCATGTCGTACAGCCGGTGAGGACGAAATAATGTCTATGGCATTTGTCTGGCCTGACGAAACTGATTATGTCTATTTTTATGTCAGCTATCCGGGACGTCTTGGAAAGGACCCCAATCCGGGCCATCCGGTTTATGTCATGCGAGTGGCCAAAAGCCTTTTTCCGGAATTCACTATAGAAACCGACGGGCAATACCTGAACGGACAGTTCCCGAATGCCGAATGGGTCAGCGGCAAGGCAAACTGGACCGATCCGACAATCGTGATGCAGGGCAATATCGGTGAACTGTCGGTCAAGAAATTCGTTTCAATCGATAATTATTACCTGGCCATGTATTATGATTTTTTGGCAGCTGATGAGAAACAATTCATAATGGCCCAGTCGGAAACTCCTTACGGACCATGGACCCAAATCGGCGAAATTGATCTTTCGCAGATAACAAATACGCCTTACGGCGGAGGGCTGGTGAATACCTACGGCGGATACATGATCGGCCAGATTTCCGCGCAGAACCCGGGATCGGTGGATGTATACTTCACCCTGTCGGAGTGGGGTAACGGGGATCCTTTGGGTGACCGGTACAATGTGCATATGCTTAAGGTTCTGGTGCATGAGTAAATGAAAAGCTGTCTTCGGGATAAAGGACAGATTTACGGGAAAGTTTATTATTGCCGGTTTTTTTCTTTAAGAATGAGTCCGGGCATTATATAATATCAGAAAAATGAATTATGGAGTAATTATATGAAACGTTTATTTTTAACTGCCGCTTTATTTCTGCTTCTGTCGGTATTAACAGCAGGTGCAATGGATTTGGGGCTGGGTGTTGATTTCAGTGTCTATTCTGAAACAGAGAAACTGAATGATTATACAGCGAACTACAGCCGGTATTATCTGGAGCCGACACTTATTATCAGAATGTCGGAAAAAATGGAAATTGATCCGCATGCAATTATTTCATACGGTGTATGGAGTGATCCTGATAGTTTTTCCTTAATAACAGATGATGAAACCCAGCTTGGTGTGGGTGGAGGAGTATCAGTTCTTTTCAGACTTATCCCGTTGAAGTATGTTGATTTTCAGTTTGGAATAAAGGGTGAATTCATTAATAATTTTGAACCGGAGGGCGACAGTGCAACTGACTATGATTCTTATTCAGATTTCTGGATCCAGGTTTTCGCACCTGTTGTTATGGATGTAAAGCTCCGGAAGAATGTTTTTTTAAGAATAAAGCATGAGGTCATTGTTTTTATTATGCACAATGAAAAAACAGAGCTTGGCGGTGTAACCAATGATGATACTGTTATAACTTTCACGGATTACGAGAATTCAAATCTGGGATCCTTCCAGCTTTATTTCGGTCTCTATTTTATGCTGTAAATACTGTCCGGCTCTGTCCCTGTTTGTGTCTCAATCAAAAAAACAGACTCAGAAACAGGTTATGAAGCACCACGATTACCGGGATGAACACGATGGAAACCATCGACATCAGTTTAAGCAGGATATTAATTGACGGCCCGGAGGTGTCCTTGAAAGGATCGCCGACAGTGTCTCCGACTACTGCCGCCTTGTGGTCGTCTGAGCCCTTTCCGCCCAGCTTGCCGCTTTCGATGTATTTCTTTGCATTGTCCCAGGCTCCGCCCGCATTGGCCATCATGACTGCCAGAACAAATCCGGAACCGAGGCTGCCGGCCAGCAGGGCCAGCACCGTAAGCGGTCCAAGCAGAATGCCTGTTAGCAAAGGGGCGATTATGGCCAGAATTGACGGGAGGATCATTTCGCGCTGGGCGCCTTTGGTTGATATGGCGACACAGGCGGCATAATCCGGTTTTTGTCTGCCTGTCATTATTCCGGGGAATTCCCTGAACTGACGGCGCACTTCCTTTACCATGGACCCGGCGGCACGTCCGACGGCCCTCATTGACAATGACGAGAACAGGAAAGGCATGACGGCGCCGAGGAACAGCCCGATAAGGATACGCGGGTCCAGAAGATTCACATTCAGTTTGACGCCCTGAATAATTCCGTCAGCGGCGCGGGTCACATCAAGAACCCCTGCATCGAATTTTTCGAAGGCGCTGGGTATCGTTTCAAAATGGAAAACTGAAGAAACGGCTTCCTTTATCTTGTTTCCGTATTCAGCCAGCAGGGCCAGTGCAGTCAGGGCCGCCGAACCGATGGCGAACCCTTTTCCGGTTGCGGCAGTCGTATTGCCCAGCGAGTCCAGGGCGTCAGTCCGTTCCCTGACGACCGGGTCCAGCCCGGCCATTTCAGCGATGCCGCCGGCGTTGTCCGCTACAGGTCCGTAGGAGTCCGTCGCCAGGGTTATCCCGAGTGTCGAAAGCATGCCGACAGCCGCAATCCCGATGCCGTACAGTCCCAGACCGGGAACTTCAAATCCTTTGGAAACCATGAATGAAAAAAAGATGGCGGCTGCGATGATCAGTACAGGAATAAAGGTCGAAGCCATGCCGAGTGAAACCCCCTGTATAATTACGGTCGCCGGACCGGTAGCCGATTCCTTTGCCAGCTCACGGGTCGGTTTATAGTTGTCCGAGGTGTAATATTCAGTGACGAAACCTATCATATTCCCTGCTATCAGACCGATAAACATGGCCCCCCAGATTCCGATCAGGCCCGGCCCGAGAGTGAAATAAACAAGAATAAACGAAAATACCGTTATCAGTCCGGTGGCGATATAGATCCCTTTACGCAGTGCTCCCAGCAGGGTTTTCTGTGTTGCGTATTCACTGGAGCGGACGAAAGCGGTGCCGATTATCGAACAGACAATGCCGATCGCAGCAATCAGGACCGGAATCTGAATCAGCTGAAGAGCCGATACGCCCGGCATGTTTCCCGCTGCGGTACTGCCAAGCGCCATGGTGGCTACAATGGATCCGACGAAGGATTCATACAAATCGGCGCCCATACCCGCAACATCGCCGACGTTGTCGCCGACATTGTCCGCTATGGTGGCGGGGTTCCTCGGATCATCTTCCGGAATTCCCTTTTCAATTTTGCCTACCAGATCGGAGCCGATATCAGCCGCCTTGGTGAATATCCCCCCGCCGAGACGCGCAAACAGGGCCATCGATGAAGCCCCCATGCCGAAGGTAATCATGACAGGCGGAATCTGGTCTTCGGCCAGGTGGAACCCTTTAAGAATCAGCCACCAGGCTGAAAGATCAAGAATTCCCAATCCGACTACAACCATGCCCATGATAGTACCGGATGAAAAAGCGACTCTTAAGGCAGAATTAAGTGAATCCTTTGCCGCCCAGGCCGTCCGCGTATTGGCCCTTGTGGCAACACTCATTCCAAGAAAACCGGCCAGACCGCTGAAAAACCCGCCGCTTAAAAAAGCGAACGGCACGAAAGGAGAAATCAGATGCACTGCAAAAGCAAGGAAAAGGAAAAGACCGAAAAGCAGTATGAAGAAAAAACCGACAATTCTGTACTGCTGCTTAATGTAGGCGATTGCGCCGGCCTGTATGTTCCGGCTGATTTCTTTCATTTTATCGTTTCCCGGGTCCTTCTTAAGAACAATTATTCCAAGAATGACAGCGAATCCGATGGCCATGGCAGATCCGATCCAGGCCAGCCACATCAGATCGCTGCTCTGCAGATCTGCTTTCCCGCCGCCGGAGACGACATCCTGTGCAAACAGCGAAACCGTTAACAGAAACAAAAAACAGACAAGTACAAAGGAAGCAATATTTCTTTTTTGAATTTTCATTCATATCCTCCTTGCAGAATATCAAATGAATATTCCGGGAGACAGAGATCCTGCCCGGCATGCCGCTATTTTAGCAGATTTTATAAGAATATAGAAACAGAGTGGAGGGAGTTTTACGATAAATTAATAAACAGACTGAATTCTGCAGCAAATCGGGTCTGTCCCCGTTTATATGATCTTTATATTTCATCGATCAAATCAGAAATACTCAATAATCAATAATACAAAGTGACAGATAAGCCGCATATATGAGATAAATCATAAAGGAGAAAACTGTGCGGCCTGTAAAAAAATCTTTACGCATAAATAATAAGATACCTGTTATATCTGTAAACACAATGGAGCAAAAACATGGGTGAAGCTTTTATGCTGGCGGTCTCTGCCGGACCTGTCTGCTTCCTCTCCTGCGCTCTTGTTGCTTTTCCCCTTTTTTTATCCATGGATATTAATGCGAAGGGAAATATTAAATACGGCATTCTGTTTCTGGCGGGCAGGCTGGCCGGCTACCTTGTTTTTGCCTGCGTATTGTGGATTGCCGGCATGGGAATTCTGCCCTTTCTTGAAAGTTCGGCAGGCCGCATCATACACTGCCTGATCTATTTCTTCCTCGGCATATTAATGATATTGAGCGGAGTAATCTATAATTTCCCAAAGCTTAAATTATGCCGGATTATGCCTGTCAATGAAAAAACAAGAGAAAAAGCAGCCCTTTTCGGACTGATAACGGGCCTGAATCTCTGTCCTCCGTTTCTGGCGGCTTCGGTCCGCGTTCTTGACCATCCCGGACTTTTATGGGGACTGATGTTCTTTTTCGTCTTTTTCCTGGCAACTTCACTGTTTTTTCTGCCGTTTTTCGGGGTTTTCTGGATCCAGAAAAAGATAGAATCAATAAAAGCGGTTTCCCGGATGGCCCTGCTGCTTATCGGTGCTTATTTCCTGATATTCCGCGGTTTACTGCCTTTACTCGGCTTAATATTCAAACAAGGAGAAATTTGAAATGCAATTGCCGGATATTATCAAAGACGGCCGGCTTAAGAAAACCGGCCTTGCCCTGTTACTGACCCTGCCTATGTCCTTTGCGACATATTTTGTTACGGGCGCCTATATGGTCCTGGCTCCTTCGGAAATGCTGCTTGAGCACTATCCGGCTGATACCATTCTGCCGCTGCGGATCGGTATTCTTGTCGCCTGGCTGTTCGTAAACAGCATGTTGTTTTTAATGTTCTACAGCGGGAAGACTGATAAATTCCGAAGCGCCATTTTTATCGCAATGGCCGTGCTGTTTCCTGTGGATTTTATTCCCGGTTTATTTGAACAGCGCGGTCACCTGATGACGGCAACATTCGAAAACATTATTCACGGTGAAGTTCCATTCTGCCATATAGTAATGCCTCAGACATTGTTAAGTATGCTGTTCAGGAAAGAAATTGCCTTTCCGGGAACAATAGCAAAAGCGTCCCATTCAATAGGAGGAATGATTATTCTCTGGGTAGCGGCTACTGTTGCCATTGGCAGGGGCTTCTGCAGCTGGACCTGTTTCTATGGCGGATGGGAGGATGGATGTTCACGAATTGCCAAAAAAGCCAGAATTAAAAAACTGCCGGACAGACTGCGCCTGCTTCCTTTCGCCGTGCTTTTGGCTGTGGCTTTAACTTCGCTGGCTACGGCCACAGCGGCCTACTGCTGGTGGCTTTGCCCCTTCAAAGCCGTATCGGAATTTGTCGAAACGGATTCCTGGATTACCTGGGTGCAGACGGCTGTATTTATTATCCTGTTTGCGGGACTTGTCATTGTCCTGCCCCTGCTTTCCAAAAAACGCAGCCAATGCATAAGCTTATGCCCGTTCGGGGCCATGCAGTCTATTGCCGATAAAATAAATGTTTTTGAAATCAGAATAATCAAAGATAAATGCACCAACTGCAGAAAATGCATAAGGACCTGTCCGATGAACAGTATTGACGAGGAGTCCCTGATTAAGGGGAAAACCGGTCTTACCTGCGTAAAATGCGGGCGCTGCCTGGATGAATGTCCGCAAAAAGCCATTGTCTGGCATATTAAGGGAACACCCGTCGGCAAATATGCGAAAATCGCCAGAACAGCCTTTACCTGGCTTGCCTTTACCATCATCGCGGCCGTAGGCAGCGGCATGATCGCCACAGGATTTACCAGGATAATACATCTGGCTGCCACCGGATCAATTGTATATTAAAGCGGAGGAAATAAAATGAAAACTGTAAAAACAATCCTTGGGTTCCTCTGGCTGGCTTTGACTTTTTTTGTTTCCGTCTCGATGTTCATGGATATCGGCGGGGGCGAAGAATTTATTGCAGATGCAGGCTTTTATGTAAATCCGCAATTCGGGGGAGGAGAGATCGTAAGCAGCCTGGAAAGGGACTCCTATACCCTAAATATCCATCAATTCGTACCCGATCGCTTTCTGGTGAAATTAAAATCAGGCTTTATTCAGATTGATTTCATATTCAGGGGAGAACCTTCAAAGACAATCACGGAAAGCCTGAATATTATAGAAGGGCCGGCTGATGATATATGGATCAGCCTGGATACCGAAATGAAAACAGCAGAATCCAGAAGCAACAACGCGAAAATAGCCGGACTTCTTCACCGTGACTACCTCTCCACATATGTCAGGCTGGCCAAACAGAACAGCAATGATGCATTGTATTCATATAAGGAAGGAATCAGTATAAGGGTCCGGGTCCTGGATTTTAAGGGCTGAATCAGGAATTATACATCATCAATGATGAATGAGAAAACACACCAATTGGGGACATAGTCAAACCAGTGCAGCCGACTTGTCTCTTCATGGATATTTTTATCCGGATTATTACAGACCGGTAACAGCCGCACCGGATGCCTGTAATAATTAACCAGGAATTACAATCTTTTGTTGTGAATACCGGAAAAATATATTATAGTTGTTTTATAAAAACAACAGCCGTATAATATTAATCCTGATTTTCTTTCCTGTTTTCAGTAATGCTCAAAGCAGCGGTGATGTTCGTCTGGCTGTTCTTGATTTTTCAGTCCAGAGCGGAAACCCGGATTATCATTATCTTGGCAAAGGTTTTGCCGAGTTTCTTTCTATCGAACTTGATGCTCTTCGCGGAATCAGGATTATTGACCGTTCCAAACGAAACGAAATCATGAAGGAACAGGCATTTATGCTTTCCGGAGCAGCGGATTCCAATACGTTGATAGAAGCAGGTCAGCTGCTTGCAGCAAATTTCCTGGTAAGCGGTGATATTTTTGAAATGTTCGGGGATCTTGTTATAACAGCAAAAGTTACTGATATTGGGTCGGGAGAGGTAATTGCCAGCGCTAAAGCCGAAGGTGAGCCGAGTAAGTATAAAGTTATGATATCCACACTTGTCAGGGAAATTTATTCTGCAATAAGGCCAAAAGGAACAGTCCCTGTTGCCGCAGTTCCCCCTGAACGGGAGAAAATCCTTACGGACGAAGAAGCGAACAAGGTACTCAGCGGATTTTCTGAAGCTGTGGATGCCGTAGATAAAAATGATGTCGATACGGCCAAAGAGAAGCTTGAACAGGTCAAGAAGATAGACAAGGAAAACAAAGCAGTTCAGTTCTATCTGAACAAACTGCTTAATATCAGTCCAAAATTCAATATTGAGCTTATTTATTATGCGCCGAGTCTGAATCCCGGGCTTCTTGGATTTCTGGAGGGTGACAGGCTTTATCTGACCGGCAGTACAAATTTTATTTCACCTTACAAAGCAGTTTATCCTGATCCAAATGTAGGATATACGAACTTTATGTGGGAGTTCCAGGCAGGAACTTTTTATGGATACGACCAGTCCAAGATTGAAATAGGTTACGCATTTCCTCTGAGCGAAAGCATGGGTATGAATGTGGAATTTAATTTCGGCGCCAATGACAGCGTAGTCCGGGACAGGAACTATGACATAGATGCCTGGACTGTCCCGGAAGATCATGCATATATCCGTTCAGGATTAAAGGCAATCGGCGGCAGGCTTGGATTCGGTGCTGCCCTGAGTGAAAATTTCGGTTTGGGGATCTCGGGGTATATTTTTGACGCCAATATGAATCTCGGCGGCAGCGACGGCGAAGGAGATCCCAAATCGGATACAATGAGCGCGGCCGCAAGCATCGGGATTTATGCCAAACCCCGGAATTCCGGCTGGTTTTTTGAATCGGTAATTTCGGTCCCCTTTCTGCAGGAAGTATATATAAATTACGATATCAAGGATTATGTCGCTTATGAGACTGCTCCTTTTCCCATAGTATGGGACACGACTTTTATTTTCGGCCTTATTCAGAACCGTTTATACCTTTCTGTAAAGGAACTTATGGAAACCTATCTCAGCTATGATGAAGATGATGACAGATTCGGGATAGCTTCACGGTCTATTCTTGCCGGGGAATTCTGGTTTAACCAGTATTTCTCGTTACGTCTGGGCGGAGAGTTTGACTTTCTTTATTTAATGGAAAAATCAAAACCCGGGGGCGGAATCATGGGAGGATTTTCCCTGAAGCTGGGAAATTATACTCTGGATGCAAATGTTACCTGGATGGAAAGGGCCCTGCGGTTTTACCCGGGATATGCTGTGCCGGACCTGACCCTGCTTATGCAGCTTTCCGCAGAAAGTCTGTTTTTTAAAGGAGGCAGATAATGAAAAGAATTCTCAGGACCATTCTTTTATTCGCGGCATTCGGGATTATTTTTATTTCATGCGAGCCTAACCTCTGGGAAAATATACTTGCAGCCCCGGGACCTGTTGAGAATCTTAATGTTACCCATAATCCAGGGGTTGACGATATCACCATTACTTATGATGTGCCTGCTTCCTCTGTCAATGAATTTCAGGGTGAAGATGACTGGGTGATTGTCTGGTTTTATTACCGGCTAACATCGGGAGGCGACGAAGTGTTTTTTTCGGAACAGCATAGTATTGTTGGAGGGCCGTCAGGCGATATGGACTTTACGCTTATAGAATTAACTGCAGAGAATTACGAATTTATTGTATATATTGTCGACAGGGAATACCAGCGTTCCGAACCGGCTGTCTCGCCGAATGTTAACTGGTAGCGGAACGCTGAATTATTTTACATTTTCACGCGTAATTTTAAAATGAAGTACTTCTTATGAGTTTTTCAGAAGCAGTCCTATAATTCCCGCTTGCCATAGCGATTAATCCGTGTTTAAATCATAAAAACAAACAAGGAATTTGCATGGCAGTTGAATATTTCTATCCGGCCGATTACAAACCGGCATTAAGTCAGGAGCAGACTGAAAAAGCTATTATCGATATAAAGACTTTTTTCCAGACCTATTTATCCGCACAGCTCCGGCTGCGCAGGGTCACCGCTCCCCTGTATCTTGCAGCGGGAACAGGTCTGAACGATGATCTGAACGGCGTGGAAATGCCGGTCTCTTTTCAGCCGAAAGGCATGGACGGAATCAAGGCGGAGCTTGTGCAGTCCCTGGCGAAATGGAAAAGGAATGTGCTGGCCGATTTCCATGTCCCCGAAGGATACGGTATCTATACCGATATGAACGCCGTAAGGCCCGACGAAGACCCGGACAATCTTCATTCATATTACGTGGACCAGTGGGACTGGGAGCAGACTATCACTCCGCAGCAGCGCAGTCTTGATTTCCTTAAAAAAACAGTTGAAAAAATATATACTGCAATCACCGCAACGGAATTCCTGGTATATGAATCTTACCCTCAAATTAAACCCGTACTGCCTGAAAAAATTACCTTTATCCATACCGAAGAACTGCTGAAGGACTTTCCGGGGGAAACGGCAACAGAACGTGAATCCAAAGCGGCGGAAAAATACGGGGCCATTTTTGTAACCGGGATCGGCGGCCTTATGTCCAACGGACAGATCCATGACGGCAGGGCGCCTGATTATGACGACTGGAGTACTCAGAACAGCGACGGATACCAGGGACTTAACGGGGACATTGTCGTGTGGAATCCGGTGATGCAGCGCTCTTTTGAGCTTTCATCAATGGGGATCAGGGTCGACAGGGAAGCGCTTTTACGCCAGCTTGAAATCCGCGGCCTGAACGAACGAAAGGAATTGTATTTTCACAAACGCCTGCTGGCAGGCGAACTGCCGCTGTCGATCGGCGGAGGAATAGGCCAGTCCCGGCTGTGCATGTTCTTTTTAAGAAAAGTGCATGTCGGAGAAGTCCAGGCCAGCATCTGGCCGGACCGGATAGTAAATGAATGCCGGCGCTGCAATATCCCGCTGATATGATATAATGCTATATCTTCGCTATTTTCGTATTCTCAATTACATAGATATACCGTTTACCAGGGCCTTTTTTCATCCTGTCCGGTATTCTGTTCACTTCCGCAATTTTATCAAAATAGAAATATTCCCTTTTATATTTCAGATATTCGTTTCCAAGCTTTTCCGCCAGCCTTATTCTATGCTTCCATAATTTCATTTCGCCTGATGTAAAATCTCCGGCTGTATAATTCATTCCTTTCAGTTCCCTGCCGGTGTAACATATGTATGGTTATGGCACTCCCGGTTATCCTGAAATCATTTAACCAGCTTTTTCCCAAGAACTTCCATTTTCTCCCGGACATATTTCCAGTTCCATCCGTTCATATAAACCGGGTCCGGTTCGCTTTCAGTATCATTAAACCAGTTCAGGCTGCGTACGGCATTGAACCTTCCCGCTTCTCCATATTTTTTGCAGAACAATACCAGTGCCTTTTCCAGGGATATACCGTATTCATGGAGCAGGAGAATATCACTGAAATCTTTTTTTGATCCCCTGTTGGTAACAGCATTAATTTTCATTGCTGCCAGATCTTCGAGAGACAGCAGAGGAAAATATAAAAACAGGGAAGGTTTTTTAAGTAAAGGATAAGGGTGAAGAAGAATATCCAGTTTGATGTCATTAATAATTAGACATAATGATCCTTCCGTTCTGTTCATAACCCTCAGATCATTGAATACAGTAGCCAGTTCATTCTGGATATTCAGGGATTGAAATGCTTTTTCCGAAAAAAGATCAATGTCAATGGATTTCCGATGACCGAAACGCAAAGCAAATGATGTTCCACCGCCCATACTGAAATCCTTCAGGATATCTTTTTTTGACAATTCCGTCAGGAGGTCGATTATTTCCGGAACAACGCATTCTTTGTGGAATTTCATACGCTTAAATATATCGACAGAAAATTCCGGCTTTTTCCGTCAAGCTTAAGTTTGGATGAAATTGATTTTATCCTGTCTTTTCCATAATGTTTTTTTATGATCAACCAGTCTTCCCATCGCCCGCGCTGGAGTATCCTTTCAAGAAGCCACCGGGCATGTTTCTCGGGATCAATCTGTGATCTGTCCGTGTCCCAGAAAAGTTCGGATGACAGTTTAAAAATCCAGCTTTGCATACTGAAAGTTTATCATGAATGGAGTAGACGGGCAATATTTTCCCATGTTCAGAAACGGTATATGGAATATACTTAATATGTGCTTATTTGCTGTATATAGTAGTTCTATGGCAAAGGATTCTTTAAGCGGTACCGGCAAACTCAAAACTGGTAATGACTGTCCCGCGGCGGGTGTTCGTTATTTAAGTATACAGGTTACAGGACAACCCCAATCCGGATCACATCCTCAGTTTCACCCAATCCAGGCCGATTCCGATTACCAGGCTGACAGACAGGTTGCCGGAAAATGATACGTCGGGACCCATATCTGCAGGGAGGTCTTCGAGAATGCTGAAGAAATCATAACCTGCCATAAGCTCTGCATTCAGGTGCAGCACGTTCAAAAAGGGAATGACTATTTTGACAGCGGCGCCTGCTCCTGCAGTCAGATTGAAAACCTGATAATAGAGTTTACGTTGTGTGAGGTACTAAAGCAGGAATGGTATACAATATGAATGGAATCATTTGGACCTCAGGAAAAGCAGGGTTCGATTTTTGCTGAATTTTCGGAGTATATTTCTTCTCAACTTGATTTAAAATATCTGGATAAAAGTTGTTCGTACAGTTATCCTGAGTGGCTGCAGCATGTAATGACTGGAGAATGACCGGTCTTGCGGAAATGCATTATTAATTGTCATTTGTAAATTCAATTTCTTCTGTATTGATATTCCCGTAGTTCCGGTTGTTTCGTAAATCCCTGTCAGATATATAATTACCGGTTTTCCCCCTTTTCTCAGCCATATGGCATGCTTCCTGCTATTAACAGAAAAAAATACAGGAGGACAAATATGTCAGATCCAGGTAAAACAGACGGAAAAAAAGAAACTCCGAAAAAAACCGTTGAAAAATCCGGAGTGGGAAGCATAGCAAAAGCCGTGAAGGATATCGGAAAGAGTGCGGCAAAGGTGAAAGAAGTTCTTGAATCAAAACCCGGCCTGATACGCGCTATTCCGCGGGGAGCAGCCAAGGCATCGGAAGCTGATGTTTCTGATGAGATTAACAAAGGAGGACCGGCATTAGGCAGTTTCGTTAAAAGCGTAGGCCTTGCAGTAGCGGAAGCGCAAAAAGCCCTGGATGAAAATCTGGTAAACACGGCCAAGGCTTTATCCGAAACGCAGATTGACGTAATCGCAATTTTCGAACAGCAGCTGAAAGATGATGACGGGACCATGGATAAGGGAGTTATTCATATGCAGAAGTTGCCTCTGATAAACTACCTGATGCCCACTGCTTATAACTGGAGCAGGGTATATCTTGAGGCCGATATGGAAGTTTCCGAATTCAATGCCGCCAACGGCCTTAATGTCAAGAAAAAGGCATCGGCTCTTGGAATAGGTGTATCGGGCGGGGCAAACAGCGCCATAGCTAAAATCGGAGGATCATTCAGTTACGGCAGAAGCTCATCTTCTCTGTCTGCAAGTGCGTCTTCTTCCGAAGACAAAGCCGCAGGTTCGCTGCACATGGAAGCTACCCTGGAACCGAGAAATGATATCGAATTGCCGCAGCCGTTTATTCTACAGAAAGGGCCCAGGCTTAAGCTGATCATCGGATCGAAATTTAATCTGGACAAGGACGGAGCCCCTACGGATGATCCGGCTGCCGTAGCGGGACGCAAGGTCGAAATGGGAATTACCCTGTACAAATCCACCGGAGAACCTCATACAGGAAAACCAGTTGAAGTGCATGTAAGCAATCCGACACTGAATTTTACCGGATCAGGTACTACTGACGGAAACGGCAAGTTTGATTTTGATGTATCGAGGACCGGAGCGGCATTTGACCCGGAAACCCAGGTCGAGGCCGTTGTCAGGGCTAATTTCGGTCTGGTAACGGGAGAGACGGTGGTAATATTATGACCTCGAGCATCAGCAATTTCCATTCATATTCAGAAGACAGCATCAAATGGAGGCTTGTGCCTTCGGGTGTGGAAATTGAAGGCTGCGGTATCGAAAGAACCCGCGGCAAGCCGGTTACAGTCACAGGGACATGGGAAAAATATAACAAAGAAATCAACAGCGTCGCACGGGACAGGAAGATCCCGTGCGAGTTGATTCTTGCGACAATCTGTACCGAAACAAGGGGAGACCAGAACGCATTAAGAAAGGAACCGGGTTATCGTTCGGATGAGGAAACGCCGCACAGGATAAGCGCCGGTCTGATGCAGACCCTGCTTTCCACGGCAAGGGAAGCGATGAAAATGAGTTTCGGCAGGGACTGGCTTTTTGAACCAATTAATTCCATAAATGCCGGATCTGCCTATATGTGCAGCCAGTACGAAATAACCATGTTTGATCCGCCACTTGTCGCTGCTGCATACAATGCAGGGAAATTGAAATACCAGGGTGGGAAACAGAACCGATGGAAATTGCGGCAGTACCGCATTGGAACAGGCGAACACTGCGACAGGTTTGTCAAGTGGTTCAATGACGCGGTATTCGTATTGAATGATCATAGCATCAGACCCGCATACTGCATACGGGACATACTCGATTATACGGCTGATTCCGTAAAGCCGAAATCCGAAAAAGGCAGCAAGGAAATTGACTATGATAAGATTACAGTGAAATTCGGCGATCATGCAAAGGCCGAAGATATGAGCGACTATGCGATGGGAGTGCTGAAGGATGTTCTTGCCAGTGCCAGGCTTACGGAAGCCCTGGTTTCGAGTACATACCGCGATCCGGCAAACCAGGCCAGGGTTATGTATAACAACATAGAAGAATACGGAGTGGAACACCAGAAAAATCTTTACGGCAGATCAGGGGATAAGGTGATCGATGAGTATGTTCTGGCAAAGAATGACGGTGACAGTCCGGCTCAGATAAAAAGCAGGATGGAACAGAAAATAATTGAAGTAGGTCCTGGAAATGTTTCCCGCCACTCTGCCGATCTGAAGAAAATCAATGTTTTCGATGTGGCTCCAAGCTCGATAAAAAACAGGCGGGATTTTGAAAAAGCGATAAAAGCGGAAAAAAGGATATCCAAATATATTTTCCCGCCCAGAGACCCTGGCTACCATCTGGAAATACCGCTTAAGGATGCTAAATGAATACCGACAGCACATGCGACATGAAAAACGTCCTTGAAAGAGTGGCTCTGGCCGTCAGGAGTTCACAGGAACAGCTGGATACCCTGGGCAGGCAGACAATGGAAAAATGGGATGAGACTGGCTTCCCGCCGTATTTCACACTCTGGAAGGAACTGAATCTGAATATTTTAGCGGATTTGGATGTGTGTCCGTCAGAAAGTTGTCACGAGGTGAAAATGCGGATAGTCCCAGGTAAAAAAGGGGCGAGTGAAATTACCGTAAACCTTGGATTTCTGCCCTGTCTGCCCGAAGAAAATAAAACAAAGGATTAGGAAGATGGCTAAAATCAAAGAATCATCGGAAGTACTGTTTCATGAACTTGGAGAAAGCCTGAGTACGGCAGCTTCGCAGATTCAGGACGAATTGGACAGATATCCCAAAAGCTGGGGGTCTTTCCATATAGACAGCCTTGAATTATCCATACCGGTTGCCATGCGTATCGATTCATTCGGACAGGTGTTCGTGGAAGTGGATAAAAGCACGGAAAAGGAAAACGCGGGCGGCAATGTGACATTGAAAATACGGCCGTATTTCGGCGACTGGAATACTCCGGAAATATATTCAGACCAGTCGGTCAAGGACCTTGATGTACTTACGGACAAGGAAATCCAGGTGCTGGAAGAACACAGGATTTTCACGGTAAATGACCTGCTGAGACTTACACGCAATCCTACCGGGCGAAAAGCGTTTGAAAATATCGGATTGGGAGACAAGCTTGATAAAATCATAAACAGGTCTGTGCTGATGGGATATCAGGAAATGGACGATGAGCTGAAAATAGCACTGGTTAAGCTGGGTGTTGATTCTCTGGAAAAGTTTACGGATGCAAAGAAAGACAAACTGTCAAAACAGCTGCTTGATAAATACAAAATTGATATTTCCCAGACTAAAATTGCTGAAATGCAGAAAAATGTCAAATCAGTACTCAAAAAGAAAAATTACTCCAAAGTGATTACAAAAGAAAAAAATATTAAAGGAGACGATGATGAGTGAATTCGGATTAGGAAGACTGGTTCCCCAGGACTGGGAACATGTAAACAAATATGCCTTAAGTGCAGTTGTTCCTCACACCGTGGACCATGTTGAAAAGACACTTAAGCTTCAGTATGGTTATCGGAAAAAATATGATCAGGAAAATGAAGGCGCTTGCGTCGGCTTTGCCAGTTCATGGATGATGTCTATACTGAACAGAAGATTCTACAAGGCAAAATGGCTGTGGGACCAGGCCAAGACTGTAGACCAGTGGCCGTATACAAATCCCGGAGACGGCAAAGGCACTTCTGTGCGTGCAGCCATGGACATTTTAAGGGATGTCGGGCATATCCGTATTTTCAGGAACAGGGAATATCCGCCTGAAATAAAAGAAGGCATCAAGGAAAACAGATGGGCCAAAACAGTCGATGAGGTTCGAACTGTAATTTCCAAAAATGTGCCGGTTGTTATCGGCATTAACTGGTACGTTAATTTTGACAATCCGCAAAAGGAAGGCAGGTGTCACTGGATTGGAAAAGGAAACCTCGGAGCAGTCAGAGGCGGGCATGCGGTCTGCATATACAGGGCTTCCGACAAACTCCAGGCTGTCGGCATTGTAAACAGCTGGGGCAGGAGATACCCTCTTGTGATGATGTCTTACGATATATTGCAGAAGCTGCTGGATGAAGACGGTGAAGCCACAATGGTAACAGACAGGATATAGTGTTTCAGGAATCGTTCATTCTTTTAAGCTTCCTGCATAATGAGGAAGGCTGAATGCCTAACAACGCGGCGGCCTGGTTCTGTCTGCCGCCGCATTCTTTCATTGCTTCATTAATCAGGAATTCCTCGGCTTCGCTTAATTTGGGAAAGATCCCGCTGTATGAAAGTGATCCGGGCTGACTTCTGCTATTGTTAATGTCTTTCGTTTTTCCGGTGGAATTCCTGCTTCCGATATAATCCGAAAGCATCTCCTTTCTGATGTGTCCATTGCGGCTTTGCGCGGTGCAGTCATATAATATGGCTTCGAGTTCTCTGACATTGCCTGGAAAATCGTGGTTTTTCAGTATGCCATATATTTCCGGATTAATTATCGGTTTGCTGGTTTTTAATGATCTGCACGCCTTGTCAACCAGATACTCTGTAAGGACAGGAATGTCTTCCTTTCTGTCGCGCAAGGGGGGGATGAAGACCGTATGGGTCTGCAGTCTGAAATAAAGATCGTTTCTGAATCTGCCGGTTTTGATTTTTTCAGCAAGATCGGAGTTTGTCGCACAGATAATGCGGGCACTGCTCTGCTTCCTTGTGTTTCCTCCCACCGGATAATACTCTCCGTCCTGAAGCAGGCGCAGCAGTTTTTTCTGCATGTCGTTTTCCAGATCTCCTATCTCATCAAGAAAAAGAGTGCCGTTGGCTGCTGCTGAGATAAGGCCGTTTTTATCATAATCAGCTCCCGTAAATGCTCCTTTAGTGTGTCCAAAAATGGTATCATTGAACAATTCGCGATCCAGCCCTGCTATATTCACCGGAACGAAATCCCCGCTTCTTCCGCTTAATTTATGGATCGCGTTTGCAAGCAGTTCCTTTCCTGTTCCGCTTTCGCCGCAGATAAGAACGCTGCGAGGGCTTGCGGCGATGATTTCGATATACTGAAATACCGAATCCATTTTTTTACTGATGCTTATGAATTCCGAAAAAGCGGGGTTTCTGGTCCGGTCACGGTTTAAAATGGCTTCCCTGATTGTGTTTATTTCACTTTCAAGAGATTTCTGGTTAAGAGCATTCTTAATGCTGATCAGCAGTTTCGAAAAATCAAGCGGCTTTATAAAATAATCGTAAACGCCTTTCTTCAGGCATTCGATGGCATCATACACCTGATCGGAACCAGTCGTAACAATGACAGGTATTTCGGGGTTTTTTTCCACGAATTGCTCAATTAATTCCTTGCCCGGAACATGCGGCATAAACAGATCAAGAATAATTATGTCTATTTTATTTACTTCGATAATTGAAAGTGCATCCCGGCTGTCTTCACAGAGATGGATGTTCCGGTATCCTTCATTTCCCAGGATATCCGAAAGCATCCTTATTTCATCAGCATTATCTTCAATAATTAAAATGGTATTGACATCTTTCATTTCTCAACTCTTTTTAATGATACTTTTCCTAACGGGGCAATGCAAAAAAGTATTGACTGATTTCGCGTAAAACATCAGCTGAACAGAATCGTTACGGCTGTGCCTGCGTTTTTACTGCTTTTGATATTCATATCCCAGCTGTTCGCCTTAACAGCTTCTATCACAAAAGGCATTCCAATTCCCAAACCTCTTTCCTTTGTCGTTTTTCCGATCCTGAAGAAGTTTTCGCAGTCTTCCAGACGGGAAAAATCCAGATCAGCTATGCCGCAGCCTGAATCCGAAACAGTAAATCCCTTTTCAAAAGTCTTTATCAGAATTTCCC
>CAZKOK010000013.1:0-17883 GCA_964554355.1 uncultured Spirochaetia bacterium
CTGTTTTTGTTCTGATCCTGCTGGGTACAGCAGCTAATCTTTTTTCAATTGACATGAGTTTTATAGATGTCGGAAGCATAAAAAATGCGGAAAGTCTTGATCCTGAGTTATCCTTTGCCTGGGAAAACCGTTATTATCTAAAACAGTGGGTAAGCGATGAATACTGGTACGCGGATTTTACCCGGAGCGAAGCCATAGATATCCTGAAAAGGCTTTACGGTAAAATTCTGGAAATTGATGATGAAGAAAACCAGGAGTATCTTCTGCTCAGGGGACTGATATGCGAATATCTTTATAATCTTGATGAAGGTGAATTCTGGGCGAAGGCTGTTGATCATTATCTGGAAGTGGAAAATCTGGACCGGTATGATTACAGATACAAATGGATGCTTGGTATTTTTCATACGATGTCCATGAATATTTATGAAGGAATAAAGATCCTGCGCGAAGTTATTGATATGATGCCTCCCGAACATCTTCATCCTGAATTCTGGTATGATTACGCCTTGTCGGCACTTGCATCCAATATGCCGATGACGGCTGTTTATTCCTGGGACATGTACTATTCCATGACTTATCAGGACAGTGAGGAAAATATATTATATAATGATCTGAGAGAAAATATACTGACGGTATCGTCCGGAGACGCACTGGAACCGGCTGATATTTATGAGCTGTATGAATATGAATTTTACAAGGCGGTAATTTCCTACCTGTTCGGAATGAGGCTGCCGGCTTATGATGAATGTGAAATCCTTCCTTTTGGGCAGATGAACGGCATGACTATCTATATCATAACTCCTCCCGGCATTCCGTCGGAAGAACTCGGCGGCGAAGAAATTACATACACGATAATGGTGCTTGCTTCGGCGCATGATGAAATCAACATTGAAACGCAGCTTGCAGGATATTCCACGATAAAAGAAATTCAGCTTATTGATGATCCGCGTTTTACATCGTTCGAAGGATGGAACCCGCAGGAGTATGTTCATATGGGCGGGATGAGAACCCTGGCATCATTCATTGACTCCGATGAACCTGTATCTCCGGGTTTTGATCTTGAAGAACCGGGCAGGGTAATTATGGAAGGAGAAGGCGGTTTTTTCTACAACCCCATTTCGGAAATATATAACAGATACCCCGGAACCATTCACTACATGATACTGCTTGATACCTGCGAATATATCTTTGACGAATCAAAGGAATATTATCTGAAATTTATCAATGACATGGTAATTGAATAGATTATTCCAGGAAGATTTCCATGCCTTCCCTGGCTATATCCATTTCCAGATTCGTTTTTCCTTTTACTCTGCGTCTGTACTTGCGGACAAGTTCTTCAAGCTGGTCATCCGTACGCATGGGGTCGTGATGGAAAAAGAGCACTTTTTTTACTTTTGCCTTGTGAGTGGAATTAATTACGTATTCGAAATAGGAATGACCCCAGCCGAATTTTGACGGATTGTATTCCTTCCAGGTGTACTGCGAATCATAAACCACAAGATCGGCGCCTTCGATGAATTTCTGAATCTTTTCATTCTCTTCTCTGGCGGCTTTTTCACCTTCTTCAGCCGCTACCTGATCATAATCCGGATCTTCGGGATCGGTCGGGAAAACATTCCTGAAAGGTTCGGTGTCATATACTGTGCAGAAGACTTTCCCCTTGTATTCAAAGCGGTATCCCAGACAGAGGATTGGGTGGTTCAGGTATTTGGTCTGAACTGTAAGCCCGTCTTCCATGTCGAGTGTCTTTTCCTTCAAATTGGTATATTCAATTTCCGCGCCCAGTTCGGAATGTTTAACCGGGAAATAGCGGTATGTAAGCTGGCCGCCGACGATTTCATCAAGACCTTCATCTTCAAAAGAAACCGGTCCGTAAACCTTCAGCTTTGTTCCCGGAATAAATATCGGAACAAAAAACGGAAAACCCATAATATGGTCCCAGTGGGTATGAGTCAGAAAGAGAGTGGTGTTTATGGGGCCTTTTGGAAGGTCATTTGCAAGAAGATAATTGGCCAGAGGTCTGATTCCGGTCCCGGCATCTATTATAACAAGGCGGTCGTCGAATCTCAGCTCAATACAGGCAGTGTTGCCGCCGTATTTTACTGTTGTAGGTCCCGGACAGGGAAGGGAACCTCTTACCCCCCAGAATCTGACTTTTATCATGGCCCCTCCGGTTTAATCAGGCAAGCTTAAGGAAGATGCTTGCTTTCTCAATTTCCTTGTTTACCTGGCTTTCGATTTCATCAAGATAACTCATTGTGACGTTCAGGTGCTGAAAAACCTGAGGATCAAGTTTTTCAGGATAACGGTCTCCCGAAAATCCGACTTCGGAAATTATTGCGAAATAATTGGCAAGCGCAACAGTATATACAAGGTCATTGTATTTTCCTTTGTAGTTCAGATAAGCATGATGATTGCTGACGGCTTCAATTATATTATCAGACAGGTTCCAGGTTTTTAGAATCATCTGTCCTACATCGGCATGTGTTGTCCCGATTATATTCTGTTCCGAAACATATAGAGGAGAATGATCCCTGTCCGAAGATGACATGGCAATGATAAAATCTTCGGCTAGTTTGTTGTTCAGCGGAATTTTACCGATATCATGCAGAAGACCTGCTATGAAGTATTCCTCAAGTGATTTATTGTCTACTTTCCTTGCCTTGGCGATAAGTTTTGCAGTGACACCCACGCACAGACTGTGGCGCCAGAATCCTTCCATATTAAGAGTCTGAAAATCCTGCTTTTTACCGATTGTTCCGAGAACCGCAGTGCTTAAAGCCAGGTTTTTTACAGTGTTTATTCCAAGCATGATGATTGCTCTTACAAGAGAGGTAATTTCCTGAGACAGACCGTAATACGCCGAGTTGATAAGCTTCATAACTTTGCCCATCAAAACGGGATCAAGGCTGATAACCTTGTTAAGGTCTGCAGGCGAAGTCATGGGGTTATTGCAGATTTCGAGAATCTTGGCGACAGTAGTAGGCAGACTGGGCATTTTGTTTATGTAATTCATAAGAATAATCTGTCTTTTATTTGCTTCCATCTTTACCTCTTTTGATAGTAGATAAAATATGTTCTATTTTTTCCTGTATGGCAAGTGTTTCCGGCTTTTGCGGAAGATGTTCAGTCAGTTTTGTCATAAATGCCAGAGTATCCACTATTTTGTCTCCTGTTACGCCATCCGTATATAAATCCGGCTGCTGTGCAACAGGTTTCTGCTTCTCGGGAAAGAGAGTTTCTATCTGTTTTTTGAAATCACCCTTCCTTTCGAATTTATTACTAAGCCTTTCTATTTTATTCATCACTCCGCTTTTTTGAAAGTCTTTTTTGGCGTCTGCAGGCAAAAATTGTGTAAGATTTGCCAGATATGTAAAAAGATCCTCTCTTTTTTGTGCATCCGTCTTTTCTTTTGCCGGTGTTTTCCTTTTTTCTTCAGATACCGGGCCTTCTTTTTTGTTTTCTTCTGCTTTTTTCCTGAGCCGCTGGAAGAATGAAGGTTTTTTTTCTTTTTTCCTTTTCTCCGGTTTGCCGGGTTCCTTCTTTTTTACGCTTCCTTCAGGTTTTTCAACCGGTTTCTGCAAATTGCCCGGAGGTTTTCCGCCTGTCCGCGGCATGGTTTCCGCTGTTTTTCCTGCTGAAGGACTTCCTCCTGATGCCGAAGCCTGGGCAGAAGAAAGGGCCTGCGGCTGTCCTGTTCCCAGCGGAATTTTCAGGGTTGAAGTTTTTTCGGTTTTTTCATCTTCTTCCCGGTCCTTTGCGGATTTTTTGTCTTTTCTTTTCTTCTTTTTGTCTCTCTTCTTTTTACCCTTGTCAGCGGATTCCGTCTCTGTTTTTATTGTTATTACAGAGGGGACGGAAATGGATACCGATCCTCCCTGGACCTGCTGGGAAGAGGGAGAAGCCGGAGCGGGAGAAGGCTGAGCTGCTGCCGGCCGGGCGGCCTGCTGTCTTTGAGGCGGCATAAAAGATGGTTCTTTCCCGGACGGCGGAAACATGTCGGGCAGACCTGTTCCGCTGTTCTGGTCAGACATGCCCCGGTTTTCAGTACCGGCACTGCGGCCGAGATTTTTATCAAGCAGAGTCGGGGAGGGCTGAGGAGCGGCCGCAGGGGCCTGCATTACTGCCGGCTGCGGCGGAGCCGCCGGGCCCTGTCCATCCCCGCCTTTCAACCGGCCCTCGAATTTCTGCACTTCTTCCGGTTCTTCATCAAGCTCCGGATATTCTTCGAGAGCTTCTTCCATTTCGTCAAGAAAAATGGTTTCCTTATCTTCCTCATTTACGGCAATGACGGGTTCGATTCCGCCCACATCAATTATCGGAACATACTCGCCGGCTATTTCATGTATATCCTGAAGATAAAGACTTTCTTCCTGCGGCTGTTCGGCATCATCAGGAACATCTTCTTCCAACAGTCGCTGGATATTCCGGGACATTTTCCGGTTGAAATCCTCGGGCATTGTATCAACGATGGATTCATACATGCTGAGTGTTTGCTGAAGCTGATCAAGGTTTTCAAGAACATCAGCCGTTCCGCCTTTCGCCTGAAGAAGACTTTCGGCAAAGCGCACAGCCTTATCGGTTTCTCCGAGGGCTTCGTAGCACTTTTTAATGCTTTCTATAATGAACTCATCTTTCGGCTGCTCATAATAAAGCGCTGTGAAATGAGTCAGTGATTCAGAATATTTTTTCTGTTCATAGTATAGAATTGCTATGAGTTTTTTTGCATCCACATTTGTTTTATCTGCCGACAGCAGGATATTAAGCTGCTTAATGGCCTTGTCATACTGCTTCTGGTCTCTGTACAAATTTGCCAGCTGAAAACGGCCTTCAGTAAAATGGGGATCAAGAGACATTAACAGTTCGAAGCTGTCAATCGCCTGTACTGTCTGTCTCTGCTGTCTGGCCATCCGGCCCATAATGTAATATGCCCTGGGTCTGGATTTGTCTTTGGAAAGAACATACTGCAGCTGTTCGGCCGCTTCTGCATATTTACTGCTTCGTACAAACAGTTCTGCCAGATTTATTCTGACATCAAGAAGGTCCGGAGAAACTGCCAGAATGGACCGGTACATGTTTTCGGCTTCTTCCAGATTCTCCATTTCCACATTTATTTTCGCTACCAGTTCCATCGCATGAGTGTTTTCGCGGTGTTCTGCAAGGATCTGCCGGAGAAGCAGAAGGGCCTGGGACTTGTTTCCGGTTTCTGAAATGCAGCTTATAAGATTAAGCCTGGCTTCCATATCGCGCGGTGAAAGCGAAACAAGCTTTTCGTATGTAATTCCGGCATCGGCGTATTTTTTCAGCCCGTACTGAAGACCGGCAAGGTTTTTCAGTCCGATCGGCCAGCTTGGTTTACTGCGGACGGCTATTTTATAATGTTCAAGAGCTTTTACATAATTACCGTTCTGTTCCTCCAGCGAACCAAGGTTCAGCCGGATTGTCGGATGATTTGCATCAATCAGGAGCGCCTGATTGAAATAATTTATGGCATCGGCTGTTTTTCCCTCTCTCTGACTGGCCAGGGCGAGGCTGTTGTATCCGAGTATGAATTCGGGGTCGATTTCTACAGCTTTCCTGAAATACCCGATAGCTTCCGCATTATTTCCCTGGGCACGGCAGATGTTTCCCAGATTATAGCTGATGTCGGCGCGGCCGGATGCAAGCGAAAAAGCCTTCTGAAGAGCATTCTGGGCCGCAGGAAGATTGCCTTCTTTCCTGTAGATCAGACCTATATTATTGTATCCTTCGGGATTGTTCGGGAATAACTCTATTGAACGCTGATAGGATTGGATGGCCCTGTTTATCTCGCCTTTGGCAGTGTATACATTTCCAATCAGGATATATGCTGACGCATCTTCCTGGTCCGATTCCAGAATCTGGAGAGCGAGTTGTTCGGCAAGTTTAACATCATTCATTTTCAGCGCCAGCCGGCAGCGTGCAAACAGGTCCTGATATGCCATCGTCAGTCTCCGTAAAGACCCGAAGGCCGGGCGCTTGCTTCAGCGGAAAAAGAACTGACGTGTGGAACAGCTGCTGAATCATATGCGCAAACTGAAAAATAATAAATCTTTCCGTTTTCCAGACCGTCTATGGTTATTGTATTTATATTTCCTGCATTAATCGGAGACGAAAGCCCGCCGGAAGTTTTTCCAAGGTACTGTCCCGGACGGTCACCGAAATAGACACAGTATCCGGCTACATCTTCTTCTGCTACAGCTGTCCAGCTGACAACAGCCTGACCGTTCCCTGATACCGCAATTACCCTTTCGGGCGGAAGCGGAGGAAGATCGGGAATATAGTTTATCTGAATGTTTTCCAGCCGGGGAGAATAAGTGCCTGTCCCGTCAGGAAATAACAGGCATTTTATCTGGACCATTCTGGCAGATACCGGCAGGGCGAATTCTTTTCCCGGCAAAAACTGTATCCATGAAGCATCCTGATTAAGGATCTGGGTAAAATCATCCGCAGTCCGGTAATAAAACTGTATTTCGGAATTTGACTCGCTTTCATAATCGGCATTGATTCTGATAATGCTGGAGTTTGAATATCCGAGATCCAGAAAACGGGTGGTGATTTCGCCGTATGTTGTGCTGTATACGGTCAGATCAGGTACATCTCTCATGACCGAGCTTATCCGGAATTCATCAATAAATGCGGTCAGGTCAATTCCGATAAGAAGTGAACCGCGTTCTGCTGTTCCGATATACGGCAGGTATACCTGGCCGGATTCATTTCCGTCATGATTGGCATAGGCAATGCCTTCGGGGACCCCGTCCAGCAGGTATTCCAGCAGTCCCGAACCGGAATCAAAGCGAAGCTGATGATGGTGCCAGTTCCTGGGGACCAGTTTGGATTTTCCGGTAATGCTTACAGTAAATTCTTCCTGGGATTCAGGCAGAAAAACATTTTCAAAGTTCCAGATCAGTCTGTTGTTTTCAAATTTGCACTCGATTCTCTGCGGAACGATTTTGTCCCGCACCAGACGCGATCCCTTAAAAAGGAAGACCGTTTCGCCGTTTTTCATTGAAGCCGGATACAGCCAGAATTCAACCGTAAAATCATCCCAGACCCTGCCTGGGGTAAGCATCCCCTTTGTCCCGACCGGAGTAAAATGAATACCTGGACGTTCTCCGCGGAAAACGGCTGAGCCTGCGCCGGCTTTTTCAAATGAATCTGAAATCAGGATGTTATTTTCACTTGTTTCGTAATTTCCTGTTATGTCGCTGATCTCTGTATCGTTAAAGTGAAGAAGAAGATCGGTGCTTGAGTCAAGCGCAAATTCACTCTCCTTGAGTATAATATCCGAATAACCATGGGTGCTCCTGAAGAATTCAACATTCCTTGCTTCTTCAAGGTCCTGCCACTGGTCTTCCATGCCAAGCACAAGAGCCTCTTCCAGGGCGCAGATGGGGAGGAGAATGGTAAATGCCAGAATAATGCCTAATATAATCTTTTTCACAATACTTCTCTTAGTTTATCGGTAAGCCTTATGATAGTCTTTATTCCAAAAGAAAAGCACCTTACCGGCAGATAGTCAGCCGGTTTTGACGGGGATTGTTTGTTGCGATAATATTCCCGGATACCTGTCTTTTGTGCAGTATCCGGCCCGGTATAATTAATCATACAGCATCACCATGCTTATATCCTGTTATGCAGCGATTTAATTTAAGTAGTATCTGTTTTTGTTGTGAACTGAAAGAAGGCATAAAATTAAAATTTTAAGTCAGTTCTTCCATATATTAATCCCTCTGACTCGAAATGTACTCATTTCCTGCCGCATTTTCCTTAATAAGGTTAAGTCATGCAGCAATTCTACTTTGCTTTTCTGGTTCGAAAATCAAATTCAGAATTGCTGCTTGTTATACCCCTTAATTTTTCGTATGTTAATTGTATGAAACCCGAAATAAAGGAAACGCTTTCACTTATTCCCGATACTCCGGGCGTTTACCTGATGAAAAATGATCAGAGTGAAATAATCTATGTCGGAAAGGCCAAACAGCTGAAAAAAAGAGTTTCATCATATTTCAGCCGCAACAAGGACATAAAAACAGCTGCGCTGGTCAGACACATCGCATCAATTGAGCATATTTCGACAAGGAATGAATATGAAGCCCTTGTCCTTGAGAACAACCTGATAAAGCAGTGGAATCCCAAATACAATATAAACCTGAAAGACGGCAAGACCTATCCCGTATTGAAAATAACCGGTGAGAAATACCCCCGGGTCTTCCGAACAAGAAGGGTCCAGAAAGACGGGTCTGAATATTTCGGACCCTTTCCGCAGATACATGTAATCGACAAATACCTTGAGCTGATAGAGAAATTTTTTCATTTACGGAAATGCAGGGGCCCGCTTAAAAAACGGACAGCCCCCTGCCTCTATTATCACATCGGACGCTGTAAAGCCCCCTGTATCGGAAACATTACAAGCGCAGAATATAATGAGGAACTTGATCAGATCCGGGCCCTTCTGACCGGAAAATCCAGCGAACTCAGAAAAAGTCTTGAACAGAGCATGAAAGAATGTTCCGGGAAAATGGAATATGAAAAAGCAGCCTGGTACCGTGATCTGCTGGAATCGGTGTCATCAATCCGGATAAAACAGGAAGTGCAGGATTTTGTGCAGACCAGTCGTGATTATCTTGCCTGGTACCGCGAAGACATGTTCTGCGTTTTTACGGTATTCCAGATGCGTGACGGCAAACTTGTCGGCAGGGAACTGTTCAGAAGCCGAGTATATGCCTCAACGGATGAACTTGTTCTGGATTTCTTTGTTCAGTATTACGACAGGGGCAGGGACCTTCCGGATACCGTTTATATCTGCAGAAATTTAGACACTGAAATGCTGCATACATATTTCGGCGAAGAATACGGCAGGAATATAAAAATCCTGATCCCGCAGAAAGGCAGACACAAATCAATAATGAATATGGTTTACCAGAACGCCCAGGTGGAAGTTAAAAAGCAGATCAAGAAAGTTGAAAACGTACCCGGAATGAAAGAACTTCAGGAAGTACTCAAACTGGAAGATCTGCCCAGAAGGATTGAAGGATTTGACATTGCCCAGCTGGATGGAAAGTATCCGGTTGCTTCGCTTATTTCTTTTTATAACGGAAATCCTGACAAAAAAAACTACCGGAAATTCCATATAAAATCACTTGGCGGACAGATTGACGATTTCGAAGCTGTGCGGGAGGCAGTTGCCCGCCGCTATACACGTGTGCTTAATGAAAACCTGGAACGCCCTGACCTTGTGCTGATTGACGGAGGCAAGGGCCAGGTGAATGCCGCCCGCGATATACTTGATGCAATCGGCTTTGATCAGATCCCCGTCATCGGACTGGCCAAGAAAAACGAGGAAATCTTCCTGCCGCACATAAGCGACCCGATTGTGCTGCCCGACACATCCGAAGGCCTGAAAATACTGCAGGCCGTCCGCGACGAAACCCACCGTTTTGCCACGACATTCAACCAGAAACTGCGCGAAAAAGACAGCAAACTCTCATTCCTTCAGGAAATCCCCGGCATCGGCCCCTCGCGCAGCCGCAAACTCATGGAAAAATTCGGCAGCCTTACCGGCATCCGCGACTCTGACCCCGAAGACATCGCCCGCGTACTTGCGGCCGACGATTCGCTGGGCATAATGGTGAAAGAGCAGATCGAGGAATATCTGGCCGGGGAAACTCCGCCTAAAGACAGAAACAATACCTGAACCGCACAGTGAAAACCTCATGTGACGAAGCTATAATTAAGGTGACGCGACGGTTTTGGGGGACAGAGTACTAAATGCTTGAATGGGGACAGCCTCCAGATATGGATATTCTGGCAATATATAAAGTTTTCATAATAAAATTGTTATTATTTGAGAATTTAGTAAATTAGTTAATATATGAATATCATTCTGAAATCTGACTCAAGGGAGGATGGAATGTCACAAAAAGTTATTTCCTTTATTCTGACTGCAGTTTTTCTGGCAAGCTGCGGCCCATCAGCCGGCTGGATAGACAAAGAAGATCTTGATTTGTCTTTGCTTGCCGGGCAGTTGAGAAATGAGTTCGGTATACCTGCGCTGGCTGTCGGTGTTGTAAATTCCGAAAAGGTATTGAAGCTTGATATACAGGGAGTCGGAAACATGGAAACAGGAGCAGCCCTTCCTGAAGATCCGAGGTTTCACCTTGGATCAGTGAGTAAAACAATAACAGGATATATTGCCGGCCGGCTTGTCAAAGAGGGTAAAATTTCGTGGGATACCATGTTTTTCGATCTGTTTCCCGGATCAAAAGAAACAACTCTGGAAGGATACCATGAAAAAACGCTTGTTGATTTTCTGTCGCATCGGGCTGGAATAGCACATAGAACACAATGGAAAGATTTTATTGTTCCACCTGGAAGTGCTGGTGAACAGAGGATAGCATATGCGGAATGGGCCATGAAAATAAAACCCGAAAATAAACCATTTTCGAGCTACAATTATTCAAACGGCGGAATTGTGATAGCTGCGGCAATGCTTGAAAAGGCATCCGGAACAGATTTTGAAGAACTTGTGCAGGAATATCTGAATGACGACTACGGGATCGATGCACAATTAGGATTTCCTGTCTATTATGGAGAAGATCAGCCGAGAGGATATATGCCTGAAAGTTATCTTGGCGGAAAAGGGGACAGATTCGTATTGATGGATACTGAATATGTAAATTCATTTGATGACGTTCTGATTCCGTCTGGAGGATATAATATGATGGTTTCTGTTTTCGTGAAATATGTCCAGATGCATCTGTCCGGACTCAGAGGAAGGGATAAATATCTTGATAAGGCGGATTTTGAATATCTCCATTTCGGGATAAAGGATTATTCTCTTTGCTGGGAGAATGGTAGAAAATTCGGTTACCTTGTTTCAGAACACTCTGGAAGCAGCGGCAATTTTTTCTGTTATGCAGTAATTATTCCGGAAATTGATCTCGGTATTATAATAATGGCCAATTCTGGGATCCTAAATGCATTTAAGCCATTGGAAGCAGCAGCAGGATACAGAAAACTAGAAGGGGCGTTGAAAACAGTGCTGGAACTCTGGGAGAATGAATCTTTATAATATCATGAACCTGGTTTATTTTCTTTGCATGAAAAATAAACCTGCTGGATAAAAACAGCCTGCAGGGGTATATTGGTTTTCAGATGTAAAGTTTATGAGTTGAATAGTGAAAGAAAAACTGTTTTCAGCGGGATTCATCGTACTGCTGCTGTTTCTGTTATCATGTTCATCGCCCCAGCCAAGTCTTCCGGTTGAGTATAAGGCAGGGACAGGCTTTCGACAATATGCCTGCCGGTAACAAATATCACGCAACTTTCCTTGATGCAGAACATGCGGCTTTCGGCAATATCCCTGACGGCTTCTACCACGACTGGATCAAGCAGATGACAATCGCCTTTTTCGACGCATATCTGCTGGATGACAGTTCAGCTTTAAGCTGGCTTCAAAGCAGAGACATCGAAAGATTAAGCAGTTATGTAACTCTTGAAACCAAATAATAAAAAACCGCAGACAAACGCCACTTACGATAATTATTCATATACATTCATCAGTGTTTATCGAGTGAGCGGAGCGAATGTGTGGCTAAAATTTCCCCCGTTTCTGCAGATATGTTATCAGTTCCGCTATTTCATCGGGCAGGGTAAGATCACTAAACTGAAGAGTGTATGTTTTCTTTTTAATGAAAACAGTCATTTCATAATTTGTCATGTCTCTGGCCGTTGGGGCTGCTTCGGGAATTATTCCTGAAATGTTTTTACGTGCAATCAGTTCTTCTATTTTTCCGCTCAGTTTTCCGGGCAAATCCCGGCTGTTGATTATACAGCTGCGTGAAATACCGATATAACCTCCGGATTGTCTGAAAACAATTTTCATTCTCGCTTTCCTATATATCTATTCCTGCTGCTTTCCATCCCGTTCTGACAGCTTTCTGCTCGAGGCTGCCGGATGAATAGAGAGTTCCGGCAATCTGATATGTCATTTCGGCTGCTTCAGAGAAATTGCTCTGTGAATTCAGATTTCGCAAAGTCTGATACCAGATTTTACCGGCCTTTTCCCAGGCAGGCGAATCGAGTTCGGCTGCAGTCCTGTAAAAAGCATGATTCGGTATGCCGGAATTCAAATGAACGCCGCCATTGTCATCAGTGCCCGTGTATTTGTCTTTCAGGTGTTTGGGCTGTGGGTCTGTCCCCAAATAAGGATCATCTTCAAAGGCTTTTTCGGCTTTGAATGTCCGCAGGCGTTTCGCGCCGCTGTTTCCCATTATCAGTTCGCCCATGTCCCAGTCGGCTGTTTTCGGGTCTTTCTGGCCGCTGTGCCATTGCTGCACAAGAGCGCCGAATATATCTGCAAAACTTTCATTAAGGGCGCCTGGTTCACCGCGGTATTCAAGATTGCTTTCCGAAGATATAACTCCGTGTGTCATTTCATGGGCGACAACATCAAGGGCTTTTGTAAAGCTGATAAAGATTTTCCCGTCTCCGTCCCCGTATGCCATCTGACTGCCGTTCCAGAAGGCATTGTTGAAACCAATGCCCAGATGAACACTTGAAACAAGGGGCATGCCGCGGTTATCGATGGAATTACGGGAGAACAACCGGGAATAGAAGTCCCAGGTAATACCGGCATGATCATATGCTTCATCTACAGCTTCATCACCTGTGGGCCTGTCCCCTTCACTGCGTACCAGTTTGCCGGGCAGGGGATATCTCATGTTTTCCATATCATAAACCATCCGCTGTTTTTCGGTAAAACTCGGTATGGATGAATACTGGGAGATGTTCAGGCCGCTTATCAGTGATCTGACGGCTCTTGTTTCTGCAGAGAACTGCAGTGCTTCAAGGGCCAGTTTCCTTATCTGATCATCTTCTGATGCTGTCATGTTTTCCAGTATGTATGGAGGGATATAACAAAACAGGGGGTTTCTGTAACTGCACATTTTATCATCCTTTTTCAGATAACAGTTTATAAGTCTTTCTGTCCCATACGGACTTAAATGTCAGTTTACAGCGCTTCATGAATTAATGCATTTCTTTTTTTAATACACTGCCTGAAATGTACAGGCTGAAAATACCGGTTTTATTCGCTTCACAGCAGCATCTGCTGGCGGAGTGCTTTCACGACTTCCGCACTGCTTTCCTTCTCTTGCGGAAAAAGGGAATCTGTTATATATGACCTGAAAGATCCGGTCCCTGAATAGTAACCGTCCTTTGTAACCACAAGGCTGCCGTCTGTGAATGCATAGAATGCTGCAATTTCTTCATAGCTGTCGGAATCCCATAAATTTATCCTGCCGTCAAAACCGCCGGAAAAAAGGATCCTTCCCCGGGGTTCCACAAGAAGTGACTGGATTTCCTGTCCGTCATTAATGGTATACAGCAGCTCATCGCTTCCATATTCCCACACATTAATATTTCCGTCGTTTCCGCCGGTAAAAAATCTTTCTCCGTCCGGCGCTTCCGTTATCCACCAGAGCGTACCGCTGTGCTGCTTTACGGAACCTTCAAGGCTGCCGTTTTCAGTGTTCCATACCTGCAGATTCCCGTCAGTATCGCCGGAATAAAGGTATTTTCCGTCAAAGCTGAAGCATAAAGCTGTAAGCCTGCTGCTGCCGGTCAGATGGAATCTTCTTTGCCTGTTGTCTAAAGTACCTCTATATGACCAGACTGCTATAGTCGTATCATTGCTTCCTGAAGCTATGTAGTGTCCTGTGGGATCAGCTGCAAGAATGGAGATGCGTTCTGTGTGGCCGGGAGTATAAAGATAAGCTACTTCCGGATAAAGGGCGCTGTATTGATACATTGCGCCGTCTATCCCGCCAACAAAAAAATAAAAACCGGTTGGATCAAATATGACACTTGTTATTCCTTCTTTATCCATGTGATCAAATTCCTGTTCTTTTCCCTGCTTTTTAAGGTCCCAGATTATTATTTTATTATCTTGTCCTGCACTGACCAGATACCGGCCAAGCGGATCAATATCGATTGAATAGATATTGTCCGTATGTCCTGATAATTTGGCCAGCAGTTTACCGCTGTATATTTCCCATACAAATATTACGTTTTCAGAATTGTTGATTATGCCCGAAGCGGCCAGATACCTGCCGGACGGATCTGTTTTCATGGCATAAATTTTGGCGGCGGAAGATAGATTAACCGGTTCCGGTTCATAGGCTGAAGAATCTCCGGAATCATAATAGTTGTCTGAATAATCATCTTCAAACAGACCGGCACAGGAAAAAAGACCAAGGAAAATAATTATTGCAAGAATTCTTTTAGTCATATTCTAATACTCCTCAAAATAATAACCGACTTCTTCTGCTTCTTCTTTGGAAAGTGTATAGCAATACCAGTTGCCTTCGCCTTTTATAGATTCCACCCGCATATCCAGGTATAAAAAAACACTCATTTCCAGGGCCTGCTCACTGTAAAGTTGAATGGGTCCGTTTTCTTCCTCGGGAAAAAAAGAAGTGTAATACAGCTGAATGTCCATTCCTTCGTCCCATTCAAATATCACATAGACATAATCAAGATCACTGTCCAGATAGATGACTTCAGAGGCCCCTTCGGTCAGGTAGCCGGTTTTTGGATAGACATCTGCCACCGGAATTTCCTGTGCATAAAGGACCGGAACAGATGCGAGAAGAATAAAAAGAATCAGAAATTTCCTCATATAGCCCTCTCAATGATATGATATTTTAAGCATAGAAGAATATTTTTCTTTTTTTAAATTTCATAATCAGCCGGGGTTATTCGGCACCGTAGACTTCTATTTCATATATTGAAAAGCCGTACTCCCTGCGTCTTTTTTTAAGGTAGAGCCGGATGTATCTGGCTTCTGCAGAAATTGGAAGCCTTTCATATCCATACATGCCGCCTCCGTCCCTGTTTTTAAGTGAAACCAGGGTTTTCCACTCTTTTTTGTCATCGGAAACCTGTACATCGTAATCAACGGCATACTGCGATTCCCAGTGGATAACAATTTTTCTGAATTCCGTGGTTTCACCCAAATCGACAATAATGAACTGGTTGTCCGCAAATTTTGAACTCCAGCGGGTGCCGGCATCACCGTCCGTTGCATAAACTCCGTTCAGATTTGTTCCTTTAAAATTTTCGGCCGATGAAACGGATACACTTTTACCAAGGGCGAGATTTTTCGGGGGAACATATCTTGACGGGCCTGCCGGCCAGCTTCCGAAATCAGGAGTCCAGCCGAGATTTCTTGCATCAATTTCTTCCTTGAATCTCCAGCTGCCCAGATACCCGGGTTTTATCTGTATGAAATCCAGCCAGGATATTCCCTGGATTTCGCAAAGGTCAACATTTCCCGCATTAACCTGCTCATTGGAATAATGAGCTGAAGCAATAGACAGCTCGGTACATATTGAATTAATGCCGGCTGCTTTCATCGACTTCAGGTTGTCTTCCGTGAAACCGCCGTAACTGTGGAAAGCCACTGCGGCATTGCTCCAGTCTACATCAAGCTGATTAATATCCTGCAGCAGATATTCAGTTGTCGACAGGCTTGCATATGAAAGCATGAGAATCATTGTATCAGGAGCATATCCCCGTATCAGGTCATACATTTCCTGTTCCATGGCCAGTGTCGCCTTATCGTAGGGAGGTTCCCAGGAGAACGGTTCATTGTGAACCTCATAAATAACCCAGGGCATGTCTTTATAACGCGGAGCGTAAGTGTTCCAGAATTTGCGGGCGAATTCCGGATCAAACATCCCGTTATGTGATCCGCAGCCGATTGTCATAACACAGTATATATTTTCTTCCCCGCACCACTGAACGAGCGTATCCATCTTTTCGACGTATGACCCGGCAGGAACACCGGAATCATGACGTTCAACATAGACATGCAATGAATTCATCCCGAAATCCTTCATTTCACTGACTGATTCGCGGTCGGGCAGCAAGCCGTCAAGATCAATTGACCAGTACGGTCCCCGCAGCAGGGTCCCTTCAGAACTCAGAACGGTGCCGTCTGCAGTTTTCGGCCGTCCAAAAGATATCTTTCTCTCAGGCTGGGGAGAATTCTGACATGAAAACAGAATAAAAATCAGTATAACCGGAATGAACTTTTTCATATCTTCACCTTGTTGAATTATTATATTAAAAAAGTATAGTGCCCGGCTGACAATTTGACAAGTTTGCTGCCGGAATACAGAGAAAGTACTACATGAATTCATATAAAATCACTCGTTTTCCTGATAGATGATAATTTCGGGAATAGAATAATATTCTGAACACAAACAAAACTCTACAGGAGGATATATGAGGAAATTATTGACTGCAGCAATTTTACTGATTGCCGGAACTTTGTCAGCTGCCGAACTGGATTTGACAGTCAACTGGCGTTTTATCAATAATGCTGATCTTAACAGGTTTACTGCATATGATTTTGAAGGACCGCTCTTTTTGCATGGAATGTCGTATTCCAGCGTTATTATTGATAATCTGCTTAACGGGCAGCTATCGATGGGAACGGCAGCAATGGGCGCTTATCAGGAATCAGCTTCAGGCCCCGCTGATCAGCTTGGCGTCGGTTACGGCGGATATCTTCTCAGATGGACATACCCGATAGCCGGTTTTCTGGAAGCCGGGCTGCATACGGAGCTTGCCTGCGGTCTGATCTGGCTTAACGGCACAGAAACCAGGTTTGATTCGTTTGTCGCTCTTGAACCTTCGGCATATTTCAGTTTCAGAATATATATGTTTAAACTGAAGGTAACGGCCGGTTATCTGTTTACAGTCGGCGGCGATATGGGGAATTTCAAACTGGACGGTTTCAGCCTGAAGGCATGTTTTGGGTTTAATCTTCCGAAAGGCTGATACGGAATACCCCACAGCTTGTTGCTGAAAAAACCGCAGCCGGAAAAAACATTAAAAACTGATTTGTCTGCAGAAAAGCCGGGATTTTTTATCCACTCTGCATTAAAGTGAATATTGTGTTTTAATCATATTTCAATTTTAATAAATATCAGAAATATAATTAATGGATGTAATGTATGAGTAAAAAACCTTCGGAAAGGTTTTTCCCCTATTACTATAAAAACGGTGAACTGCATGCGTTTAAACTCGGCGGCCATGGAAAAGACCAGGCGGCATTTCTGGACTGTCTGGATGAAGAAGTCCGGTTCCTTAAGGAATCGCGGCGCAGGATTAATACCTGGATTGATCTTTATGAGACAGAACTGCCGCATTCCATTGCAGAAGTGCTTGTTGATAAGGTGTCGGCAGTTGCCGGACAGATTTCACTGCTTGCACTGGTCGGGAAAATAAACCTGCATAAAAGAAGAAGACTCAGAAGACTTTTTTCACTAAAAGCGGAGTTCTGTAATACAATTGTCCGTTTTTTTGCTGATCCTGAAGATGCCAAAACCTGGCTTGTAAAGGGAGAAGCCTGGCTTGGAAATAAAATGTTATCATCCGGCAGGAAACCGTATTAATTAAATTCCGGGTTTTGGTTATAATCAGCTGAATACAGGGATCACATTCTGAATTACTGATCACCATTGGAGAATTGTAATGAGTATGCAGGATATTATTACCATTGCGGAGCAGGCCAAAAAGGCTTCAGCCCTGCTTCAGATGACAAGCGGTGAACAGCGCAGCCGCTGTCTGAAAGCCGTTGCCGACCGCTTTCTTGTTTATAAGGAAGAAGTATTTTCAGCAAATAACGAAGATGTGCTTGATGCTGAAAAAAAGGGATTAAGCCGGCCGATGATTCAGCGCCTCACGGTTGATGAAAAGGTTTTCAATTACATGTATACAAGGCTTGTAAAAGTTGCCGATCTTGAAGACCCGGTGGGCAGAATTATTCATGGACATACCGAACCTTCG
>CAZKOK010000014.1:0-17874 GCA_964554355.1 uncultured Spirochaetia bacterium
TTATAAATTATCACAAATAACGGTGCCGACAGGATACAGATAATCAGTATTACCGGGCTGCGTAGCTGTTCAAGCGCTGTTACAGAAAATATTTTACGAATCATACTTCCCCCTAATTGTCCCGCAGGATCCTGCCGGTGAGTTTAAAAAAGACTTCTTCCAGATCCCTGCAGCTGTATCTTTTCAGCAGTTCATCCACTGTTCCTTCGGAAATTATCAGTCCCTGATCAATAAGGATCACCCTGTCAGCCATACGCTGCGCCTCATCCATGCTGTGTGTGGTCAATATCACAGAGCGGTCCCTTGCCTGCTTTTTTAGAAAATTCCTTACCAGAAGGCGGCTTTGAGGATCAAGCCCGGCTTCCGGTTCATCCAGAATAATGATTTTAGGATCATGGACAAGGGAGAGGGCAATATTCAGACGGCGTTTCATTCCGCCGCTTAACGCTGCTCCCCTGCTGTCCCTCTTTTCAGACAAACCCAATGCTTCGAGCAGCATCAGGGATTTTCCCCTGCATTCGTTTTTCGGAATACCGTACATTGATCCTATAAAATTCAGCTGTTCCAGAACTGTAAGCTGGTCCCATATTACTATTTCCTGGGGGCAGAGTCCGATAAAGCCCTTTTCCAGGGCAGCCAGCTTCTCACACTTCAAAGACAGTATACCATCATCAGCCGGGATAAGCCCCGCAAGGCAGTTGATTGCGGTTGTTTTTCCCGCACCGTTCGGGCCGAGAATTGCCAGAATTTCACTGGTGTTTACATTGAAGGAAATTCCCTTTAATGCTTCAACTTCCCCATAACTCTTCTTTAATCCCGAAACGCTTAATAACTGACAAATTGTCTTCATATATATAGTGAACCATTGGTTCACTATTTTGTCAATAGAATATGGAGGGAAATATATCTTTGGTTGATTTCTATTGACTTATTAATGGTAAGGTGGCATATAATATGGTAACCTATTTTACAGGAGAGTTGAATATGAGAAAGAATTTATTTTTCATACTTATTGGTACCGGACTGCTTTTTTTTATCAATGCGGTATTCGGACGTTATATCGTACTGCCCGGATATTTTAATTCACTGGACAGAGGAGCAGCTGCAGGAAGGAATATTCCCGAAGGTTATCCGGTCTGGAAGATTGTGAGGTACCTGATCTGGGCCTTTTCATTCAAACTGGGGAGCATACTGTTTCTCACAGCATTTCTGGTAAAAAACAGTTATGCAGTGAAAAAAATCCTGACAATGACCGCTCTCGGTCTGGTTTATCTGGGGACAGCATATATTGAACTTCCTTATCCGGGTTCAGCATTCTTCGGCATCGGGGGAAGCATCATTACTATTGCCATGTGTATCGTTTTTGCCCTCTTTTCATCCCGGAGTAACCGGGCGGAAGGCAATGAAAATACTCAGGAAAACCGGTCGCTTGCCAAAGCCGGGGCATTTTTCATGTTTGCCATGGCCAGCTACAACCTCTGTCCCCTGCTTGGCATTAAAGCATTTGCTTTGCAGCCGGAAAAGATGATACAGTATGGATTAAAAGATGACGCGGTATCATTTGCAGCACATATCATGATTGAATTATGTACCGGATGGGTCCTGCTTGCTGTTTCACGTATTCCGTGGATCAAAAAAAGACATGGAGGATAAACTTTCCTGAAAAAAAACAATAACGACAATCCGGACTTCCGGGAAACTTCGTCCGATCTGTATTTCAGGGAACAGACCGGCAAATATCCCGGGATTGATCCGGACACACTGCGGACCAGCCTCCTCTATCTGAACACACTCAAATCAACCATGAAAAAACTTCAGACTTTTTTCAGCCTTTATGATATTTCACCTGGCAAACTGACTGTCCTGATAGCTCTCGCCCGAAACAAGGACGGGAACGGTTATCTGCCTTCCGAATTAAGCGAAATCATCGGCGTAACGAGGGGGACGATAACAGGCCTCCTTGACGGCCTGGAAAAACAGAAGTATGTCGAAAGAAAAATCAGGAAGGACGAGGACAGAAGAAAAGTAAGGATCGTTTTAACCGGTGCAGGCCGGAAATTCCTGGACAGTTTTCTGCCTGTCCATTACAGAAAAATGGAAAAAATCACAGAGGTCCTGAATGAGAATGAAAGACTCGCATTAAGGACTATTCTTGGAAAGATTGAAAAAGGACTGGATGATTTCGAATCAGATTAACAGCAGGATTCTCATGGTTCGATGCCGTACTGCCTGAGAAATTCTTCTGTCCTGGCGGGATCAACTCTTCTTATTCTGGTTACATGTTTTATTTCATATCCATCAGAAAGATCATATCCGTCTTTGGTCGCAGACTTATATTTCTCAAGTGATTTGTCAGGGGAGTATTCAAACAGTTCTTCACCGTTTCTGTCGATCCAGTATTGATCTTCACCAGTAATCCGCTATTTTCCGGATTCGATCTGCCATGTAAATTCTGTAAATATTCTTATTATATTTTCAGCCTTGTATTCACCGGTTTCCCGGTTATATTCCGATACAATTGCAATCAGTTTTCTGTTTTCGTCAATAATCATATCACGGTCAAATGTGATACCCGTCCCGTCGCTTCTGAAATAATAGAAGCCATCCTGTTGAAATTCTCCTATATACGCATAGGAACCGGGAGAATAATCTTCCATTTCTACTGAATAGTCCCATGCTTCAAACCACAGACCAACCGGAAATTCAGGCTGATTCCCAACATCTGAAGCTTCATACTTTTTTCTTCTTTTCCCATTTCCTGATCGGGAACTGACTCAGTATCATGAACGGATTCGATTGTCTCAATTTTATTTTCTTCCTGATCCTGATTATCAGGCAAGGCTGGTCCCTTAGTTGTGCATGAAACCAGGAAAACCGATATTAAAAAAAGTATCCGGCTATATTCTCTCATTTTTCCCCCTTTTATTGATTCACCCTCAAATCATAATTTTTTCCTGATTGTTTTTCCATTACATATTCCTTGAATTATCATCCCGCGGTAATTGCACTGAAAAAAGACATGCTATTAATTATTTTCACAAAAATCCGGGAGGTCTGAAAATGAAAACCCACAAAGGACTCTGCATTCGGATTATTATTTCCGGTATTCTGGCAGCAGCATGTACTACGTCATCTGCACCTGAGGAACCGGCAGCTTTCGTCATGACATCAGGATCTGTCAGTTCGTCTGTAGCAGATGGAAAAATTGAATCTGCCAGCTCATCAAAATCAGGCAACAGCCCTGCATCAGTCAATTCAACTGCAAATTCATTTTCTTTATTTGATATGATTGATCCTTTCATTGGGGAAGACCTTGTTTCTGCAGTGATGGAACCTGAAGAACTGAAAAAGTATGATCCTGTTATATGGGGCTTTCCGGAAATTGAAATAAAGGATGGCATAACATTTAAACTGACAAGTGCCAATTTTTATCCGTGGTGCAGTGAGTCCGGAAGAGACGGATTATATGAAACCAATGACGGCTTCCGGATAAATCATATAATGGATCCTATAATGATATTGTAACATACAACGGTAAATTCTATATATCCGGATACTTCCATAATAATTGGGCAATCTGGGCCTCCGAAAGCATCACACCTGACAAGAATGATGAAATTGCAGACATTTATTCACCCAAAACATATATCACAGACGGCAGTATTTCCGAACTGAATCCCGCAGACAAAAAATCTGCAGAGTCAGTAATCTTCAACTCTGCAATCAGAAAAATAATCAAAAAGGACGACCTCTATTATGCATTAACCACCAGTACAATTACTGTCTTCAGAATTACCGACAAGGGGATTTCAATAATATCCGAACAGAAACTTGACGTAAAGTACGAGATTTGGGATTTTATTATTGCAGGGAACAGACTTATGGCAAGCGGTGAAAATCTTTATATGATAGATATATCAGAACCGTCAAAACCTGTCCTAATCCATACAAGTGAAAAAACATTCAATCAGCATTATCTGCTGAGGTACACGGGTGATGATTATATTATTACATCCGGCTATGAACACGGTCTGGTTCTGCACTCAGTCAGGAATGATCGTTTTACGGAACCGGACAGTATTGAAAGCAATTTCACTACGATGACGGAATATTCCGATAATTCTTTTCTGGGATTTGACGGGAATATGACTGCGGTCATTAAAGTCGCAGACGGAAAACTGGTACGCGATATTGTTTTTCAGGGTATTGAGGGATTACCGATCGGTATCGGCAATGGTAAAAACGTTTTACTGATAGTCGAACGTACATCAGGGAATATAATGGATGCATATCTGTATAAACCTGTGAAAGACAAATTCCCGACAAAAATTATGGAATTTGATATCCCCGATTTTTATGATCACGTACTGCTGGGGAACAGGCTGGTTATTTTCCCGGAGGGTCCTTATTTATCAATAATTACCTATACTTTCGAGACGGACTGATTATATCACCAGCTGCCGCTTGCCCCGCCCCCGGATGAACTGCCTCCTCCAAATGATCCCGAAGATGATCCGGAAAACCGTGAAGAGGCTGATGAACCGGATGAGTCGCTCCAGTTAATTTTTTTGGGGATATAATAGGTCCTTGTAAATTTATAACTGCAGTTCCCGCAGCATCCCCTTTCTTCACCGGTCCCGGATGAATATTCAGTGGCCATAACAATTGTACGTCTGGTTACATACATTGTCCTGTACCCGCATTTCGGGCATCCGCGGTACCTTGATAAAAATTTTATGTAGCGCCATTCCTGTATATGGCTGCAGGAGGGGCATTCCCAGACATCATAATCGGCAGAATTATAATACTCTTCAGTCCTCTGGCCCTGCTCAAGGTACTCATTATCGGCTGTTTCATCAAGAAGATCCATTTTCGCCCCGCACTTTAGACAAAGCCTTGGCCGGTAGCGGATTATTCTGAAAATCAGCAGGAACACGGCAATAACGGCACCTGCAATCAGGGCAATTATGGAAATTACGGCTCCTGTGGACATCTGCTTTGTATTTATATGAGTTTCTTCGGTATTTACAAAAGATGAATAAATCCTGTCCACACCTTCGCTGACAGCTTTGCTGTAATTGCCATTTTTAAAATGAGGGATCATGTATAAGTCAATAATATTCTAAGCCACGCTGTCATACTGCCCCTTAAATCCCGATCCCATTTCAATTCTAACCTTCCGGTCGTTTACGGACACAAGAATCATTATCCCGTTATCAAGTTCTGCATTCCCTACTGCCCAGGAATTAAACAGATCGGTTGCAAACTGTTCAAATGTGTAATCGCCTGTCTTATACATACCGAATGTTTTTATTATGACAACAACCGCTTCTATCCCTGTCTGTTCTTTCAATGTCCGGAGTTTTGTATTGATGTCTTCATAATCCTCCGATGTCAGCACCTTTTCATAATCATTGATATACAGATCAGTGTATACAGGGTAATCCGAAAAAACGGGAGAGAGAATAACTATGATCAGAGTCAGAATACATATTTTTTTTTCATAAGATAAAACCCCTGCTGCTTTTATTTTCTTTTCACTAATACATTTTATACTGATTTTTATTCAATAACCATATTCAGGTTTCATCAGGCATATAAGTATACCCCATGCTAAACTGATAAAGCTGCAAAAAATTTATTCCGGCAGTAAAACCGGAAATATAAAATTCATTATCCGGTATTGACTTATAAAGCTGCTGTTTATAATGTTTTAAAAAAAAGGAGATATAATGAACAATAGCCGCGTAACCCGAATACTCTTAATTGCCATATTTATCCTGAATACATGTTTAATATTCAGTCAGCAATACAAAGATCCCGAAATCACACAAATAGGCCAACATGTTAAGGATGTGCCTGATATGTCAGGAGTTTACGGACATATTATTGCAGATGAAAACGGAGACGTCTGGTATGCTTCGAATTACAAGGATACCATTATCCATTACAGTCAAAAAAATGGGTTCATAAGGGAATTTAAAATCAAGGCTTTATCATTACTGCAGTATCAGGGTTCCAGTTACTGCATTGAAAAGAAAGAAGAGAATCTATTAAATTTATACATGCTTGATCCTGTCAAAGGACCTGTATTAAATAAAATCCTGCAGAATGACAGCTGGACAGCCGGATACCGGTTCGGCAATTCATCTTTGAACAGCAAATACTGGATGACTGTCAGTAATGGCTTCAGAGGCGATAAGGTTTATTATATTTTCAAATCTTCTCTGGCCGATGGATCATCTTCAAAAACCAGACTGGATATAATGGAAAGAAATCTTGTCGTATCAGCCGCTGATGAAGAGACAATCTATATTCTGGCAGTTCCTGATGAGGAAAACCCTTTGCCTGCTGTATTCAGATTCAGGATAAGCGATGGAAAACTGATGCAGAGTTTTGACTTACCATTTGATGGAGCATATATTCATTTCACAGGTGCAGATACGATGCATCTGGCCGGCGGCAGACTATATGTAAGCAGCATCGCTGAAGAATATATTATAAAGCTGGATAATTCAGGCAAAATGATGGAAACCACCAAGTCATATTTTTTAAACAGAAATCCTGATATATACAAAGAAGCTCATGCGATTGTCGGCAATGAACTTATAGCTATGGGCCGCTACAAAGGCAAGGAGGCCCTGTTATTGTTTAAAAACTGGACACCGGGAGATTATCTGAACGAGGATTTTGAAATACTGTTTCAGCCCGAAATACCCAATGACTTATTGTATTCTGTCTACGGGATAGCCGCCGACAATGAAAAACTGTATATCTGTTGTTCAAAAGAAATAAAGGTTTTTATAAACGGAAAATATTCAGAATCAATACAATTACCCCAGGAACACGGAATGACAAGCATGGCTGTAAACTCTGAAGGGTTTCTGGCATATACCCTGTCGTACACGGGAATCGGAACAATCCTGAATGGATCGGTCAGCACCGTCAAATACAGCCGGAATCAGGCAACTGATTGTCTTTACGGCATTGCTCCTTATGCAGACAACAGATTCATTATCCGAAATCTCGCAAGCGACAATGAGAATATTGTTCTGTTTGATCCGAAAACGGGCAAAATGAATCAATTACTGGTCAACAGGGAATATACTGAGACGAGGTCACCATATATAGAAGGAATGTCAGTTGTCGCAGACAGTTCCGGAAATATTTACTTTGACCTCCTGGGCAAAGTCATAAAGATGGACAATAGCGGGAAAAAAATTGATGAAGTGAAGGTTTCTGAATATGAAAAAGCTTTCTGGGCTATGGAATATATACCAAAAACAGGAGATCTGGCTGTTGCTACGGATTATGGTCTGCTGTTTATAGACACGAACAGCCTTGAGATTATATACAGATTAAATCTGACAGAAAAAGGATGGGGAACAATTACAGACATCACATCGCCTGAAAGCGGAATCATTTATATTAAAACAAATTCAGGATTTGTATATAAACTGGATTTTGGTTTTTAATTTAAAAAAATATAAAAATCCCGGAGCCTCAGGCCCCGGGATTCCCTGGTTATTTTTTCCTGATCACCGGCACGCAGATATCCATGCAGATGTTTTCCTCGCCTTCACAGCGCTGATCGTACCATTCCATATCGCTGCCCCGTGAATCAAATTCATATTCGGAAAGAGGAAGCCAGTCGTGAAAAACGTAACGGGTGGTAAGCTGGATTACTGTCGCGAAGCTTTCCCGGTTTGTAACGGGTGTTGTAAATACCGCATATTTAAGCGGAGGATTTTTCCTTACAACCAGTCCGGAAGGTATATCGCTGTCATTCTCCACTATCCAGCCTATAACATAATGGAAAGAACCGTCGGCATCAGAGAAATCGGTGCAGTAGCCCAGGCATACCTTGCCGTATTCTCCGGAAATCGCAAGCTTTTTCCAGGTATCTTCCGCATTGCCGTCTTTAAAAAGTTTTTCCCAGAATGCCGGGATATCTGAGTAGTTTGTCTTGTTGTTCGTTTTTATCTGATATCCTGCAATCAGGATTTCCGGTATTTCCATTAGTTTCATTTTCAGGCCATGTATCATAATTTTACTCCTTACTGTCTTTTCCAGTTCCCCCAGATTTATCATCTGACGGGGAACCGGATATTTTTTTTGTTTACGGCACTCTCCCGGGGTGGTGCCGTACATACGCCTGAAGGCGCGGGAGTAAGAGTCTCTGGATCCGAAGCTGTAATCAACGGCTATATCAACTATGTATCTGTCATCATTTTTCAGATCACGGACCGATGCGGCAAGGCGCCTCTGCCGCACATAATCCATTACGGTATAACTGGTATAAAGCTGAAACATTCTGCAGAAATGAAAAGAAGAAAAACAGGCAATGTCGGCAAGCTGCCTGATGCTTATTTCATCTCTCAGGCTGTCTTCGATAAAATCGATTGTACGCTGAATACGGTTTACATACTCCATAGAAACATAATAAACAATTTCGGAGTTTTCAGGCACGACTTTTTTTGCGGAATTTTCAGCCTTAAGGAATTATCCTTGCCGGTTATTTGTCATTGACAACAAAAAACAGCAATTCTATCATTATGTTTATGAAGTATAAAAAGATAATACAAAACTGCATAATGTTTTTGCTTATAACCATCATATTTTCAGATTGCGCCGGACGGCAGACGGAGCCTGATAAATCTGCCGTTACTGCAGAACCAGTCCAGACTGCCGAACCTGAAAAACCCCTAACATCACAGAAAATTGAAGAAATAATACCCGGAATACTGAAGGGTTATCTGGAAATGAATGAACTGCCGGACAGTCTTGCACTGATCCCTCCTCCTCCCGCAGAAGGGTCCGGGGCTTATCTGCTTGATCTGGAAATCAGCCGGGAATACCTGAATAATACCGATCCTGAACGCCTGAAGCAAGCACAGGCAGACGACGAGTTATATTTCCCCGAAGCACTTCAGGCATTTAACATAATCCCGGGTATTGAGATTTCGCAAGAGCTGACTCCTGCCCTGTATATCCTTTTAAAGCGTTCTCTTACAGATGCCGCGCTTTCCACCTATGCGGCCAAAGATAAATATATGCGTGCCAGGCCGTTCATGACAAACAACGGCCCATTCTATCCGCCGGAAGAAAAATCGGCCCTGAGAGCGGATGGCTCTTATCCTTCAGCTCATGCTGCAATCGGCTGGGCATGGGCTCTGATTTTATGTGAAATATATCCGGAAAATGCAGATGCCATACTTCAGAGGGGGAAGGAATTCGGTGAAAGCAGGATTATCTGCAATGTCCACTGGCAGAGCGATGTTGACCAGGGCCGGGTTATGGGTGAAGCCGCAGCTGCACGTCTTTATGAAGATCCTGTTTTTATGGCGGATCTTGAAAAGGCAAAAGAAGAAGCTGCTTTATCGGATAACAGGTGAAATTGAAAATATAATTGATCTCCCGTTTTAAATTTCCGGTATATAATCTATATTACATATAAATAACAGAAAAAACTCACTGAATGACTACAAGATGCAGTTTACAGTAATTGCTGTCCTGCTTTCCATGTTTATGTGCGTTATATTCACAGGAGTTTATGCATATCTTAAAAGCCTGACCGGACTGGTGATGGTAATTTCTGCATTAATCCTTTATATATTCATACTGTGTATGCTGATACGGGGGCACAATTTACCAGGCCGGGTAGGATACATGACTGTTTTCATCATCCATATGACCATTCTATGCTTCATGTTTTCCACCTCGCCGGGTTTCCACTATTATTATTTTATTGTGCCTGCACTGTCAGGAATATTATTCGATCTGACAAAAATCCGTCAGAGAATTGCAGCCGCAATTTTTTTCATTGCAGGATTTTCAGGCTTTTTTATTTCAATTATACCAATCCCGAACCAATGATTACATTATCATCAAATATCACAGCCACATTGAACATATCAAGCAGTGTCGCAGTAATTATTTCTCTTTTCACAGGATTTGGACTCTTCGGATTTTAGATTGCAAAATCCAAAAAAGAACTTTTGAAACTGGCATCCACAGACCCACTTACCGGAATACTCAACCGCAGAGAGTTTTTTAAAAGAGGGCAGACGGAAATCAGCCGTTGTTCCAGATATAAAGCTCCCCTATCGATACTGCTGATTGATATTGATAATTTAAAGGAGATTAATGACAAGTATGGGCATGCCGCAGGGGATAAAGTTCTGATAAAACTTGTTGAAACCCTTCTGAACCAGATCCGCAATACCGATGTCCCCGGCCGCCTGGGCGGGGAGGAATTCGGCATACTGATCCCCGGTACCGGAATTGATGACGCATGTCTTCTTGCCGAGAGAATGCACAAGAATGTCGAAAATCCCGCAATCCCCGGCGCTTCAGGAAAAATGAAAATAACGATCAGTATTGGAGTTAATTTCTTCAGTGATGACGATGGAAACTTTGACAGCCTTATTGCAGGTGCAGATACGGCAATGTACCAGGCAAAACGGAACGGCAGGAACAAATCCGAAAAATATACTGAATAGAATTTCCGGTTAAGTAAATCCCGTCATTTAATTCCCCGGTGTCCCGCCTTTTTCTGTACTGACGGTCCAGTATGCAGGATCATCCGGGTTTGATTCCGGACCCTCAGGAACAAGAGTATAACCTTCACCGTCGGCAGCAGCCGGCCATGGTTCTGCATCATCATAAGTCAGCTCAAGTATTTTTTTGCCTGATGGAGATTCCAGAACTATTTTTTCACCGCTGTTGCTGAGGTTTCCTTCCCATTCTCCTGCAACAGGGACATCTTCATTATACCTCATTAAAAATGCCCGGTAATTATTCACAATAACTGTATATTCTCCCGGTTCCAGAATGATTGAAGGAAAAGTATATTTAATGCCGTCGGTAAAACCGGCTCCGGTCAGATTTATTGCGGAACTGCCTGTATTATATAATTCAATAAATTCAAATTCATCACCGTCTGTTTCGCCGCTGTCCGCCGGATGATAACTGATTTCAGTGACAGCAAGTCCTTCATACTTTTCATCTTTATTATAAAAAACCGATTCCTGAAGTGCGCTCCACTCCTTACCGCTCTTTATCCTGGCTTTTATTTCCGTTGTCCCTGTCAAATTCAACCGGACCTCATTTCGGTTCTGTGCCGGACATTTTGCGCCGGCTGAAACTGTCCCGCCGATATCCCTGGGATCGCTGCCATCGAGTGTATAGTATATTTTTCCTTCCGGATTCGGGTTGACTATCCGCACCGGAGTATCTTTTCTGATTTTCTCTTCTTTGGAATATGTTATTTCATCTCCCGAGTGAAATTGCGGAGGCGCTGTCTGAGGATACAGTTTGTCATCTATCAGCTGCTGAAGCACAATATCCCTTCTTTGCGGAATATAGTTATCCGTAAGGTAATCCACGGCTTTCTGCCAGTCCTTTATTGTATAAGGTCTGCCTGCCTGGGCATCTCCCCAGCGGGCGGATTCCGCTGCAAATGCCGGCCCCAGTTCCTTTATTCTTTCCTGCATAATTCCCAGCGCAGTTTCAGGAGTAAAAACTCCATCATTAAAAAAATACTCATAAACCCTGTCGATGAATTTCATCCTGTATTCGGGATTTTCGCATAATTTCTGATGAAGGTAACCGGGATTGAAATATTTGAATTCAGACCGGATTACAAAAGGACCCGTGCGGTCATCATACAGGTCAAACATTGAATGCTCGCTGTCATGCATGATAAACTGCCATCCTTCCCATCCGTTTCTGTTGTAAACGGCATAATAATTATTCGGTTCCATGTCTCCTCTGAATCTTGTAATGGGAGCATCAAAATTTCCCGTATAAAAAACCGTAAGCATATAGTCGATCAGATTAATTTCATCAATCATGACAGGATAATCCGTATTAATTGAATTATCCGGATTTCGTCCGAGTGCATGAAAATAATCTTCGTAAGCGGTAAATCCTTTCTGAGTCATTTCATAGAGATCGCGGTATTTATCAAAGGTCCCGTCAGTCAGCTCTATTTCAAAATCGCCGAATTCAGGGCCGCATTCGACCTTTACAACATCATAATCCTCTGAATTCCCACCCATGTAGGTTTTTGCGTAAAAAGCATCGGCGCGTTCCTGGGTCTGATACAGCCCCCAGTAATATCCGTTTATATAAAGATGAATATATCGGCTTCTGGTGTACGGCTGATCCATCTCCCTCATTATGTCCCTGGAAAATATCTCACGCAGCATCGTGTTCTGGGGGCTGCCTTCCTTTGCCCATGAATAATTCTGGCTGGTCCTTAAATCAAGTTTATCGAATTCTTCTTCTCCTTCCCGACCAAACAGAGGATATTCCAGATTAGGCGTCCCGTATTCAGATTTGAAATAAAGTCTGAATGAATGCTTTGGATTTTCAGATATGCGGCTGTAGGCCCCGCGGATCCTGAGCCCGGCATTTATCTGTGTGCCGTTGTTTTCCTGATCTTTTCCGGGAAGTATCAGTTCCATGGATACAGGACGTTCCCAGGCCTCTCCTCTCCCGAAAGGATTTGCATAAATTCCGTTATCCGGACCGAACAGGTTTCCGGGATCTGTCACGAGAGATATTGTCGGTATAAACTTAAGGGCATCTTTCACCAGCGGGCCGTATTCATCATTTTTCACAATATCCGAATCCATCACATAATCCATTTTCTGTCCATTCACGGAAAATTCCGGCCAGTTTTTTTCATCCTGAGGCATGGACTGGTGCATTATGTCATTGATAAAAATGTATGTGCAGGTATTGATTTCGGTCGGCTCCATGCCGCGCTTAAAGGCAGCGGCCCGGATTACAGTCGTCTTTTCTATTGTTATCGGACCATTATATTCAATCCCTTTTTTCTCTGCAGGAGAACTTCCATCAAGCGTATATTTAACAACAGTGCCTTCTGCAGGAGAAGACAATTCAACATAAAATTCCCTGTCGTAAAAGCCATGGGCCATGCTGAATTCAACTTTACCGCTGTTTGGTTCCGGGTTGACTTTTACAGGGTATTTTGCGGGTTTGCCGGTTCCGGCACACCCGCAAATAAGTGCCGCTATTATGATAAAAATTGGTGTATGTTTTTTGTTTTCAGGCATCCGTTATTATACATCATACCCGGAATTTGTACATGGATTTTATTGTCAATTGCTAACGGCTGCCTGTTAAAAATTTTCAGCTTCCTGAAAATGAAAATGTCAAAAACGAATGCGCCGGGATCGTAAACTTCAATGTACTGCCTGCCAGTTTATGATCAGTAAAATCCTTCGGGGCAACATTGCCGGGTTTTTCAAATGTATTATGATCATTTATTGAAGAAGAAGTCAGGATCCTTGCCCTGATATTCTTTACATCTCCGCCCCTCAGATCGATGCTGACCGTTTTTTCCTTTTCGGGATCAAGGTTGGTTACAGAAACAAGAAAGCTTCCTGCTTCGCTGTTTCTGGATGCCGACATGGAAAGCATATCGATCTGTTCGCCGTCAGTTTCTGCAGTATGACTGCTGAAATCAGTGAACAGCGGCAGATTGTCTGCATCCATATGGCCCTTGTTCATTTCCAGAACATGATACGTCGGAGTAAGAAACATTTTGTCCCCGCTTGTATGGACCGGTGCCTGCAGCACATTCACCGCCTGGGCAAGGTTGGCGATGCGCAGCCTGTCTGCATGTTTATGGAAAATATCAAGATGAAGCGCAGTACTTACTGTGTCCCTTATTGTGTTCTGCTGATAGAGAAATCCCGGATTTGTTCCTTCTTCGATATCATGCCAGTTGCCCCATTCGTCAAAAACGAGACCTATCTTCTTTTTGGGATCATACCTGTCCATAATAGATTTGTGAACTGAAATGAGTGTATCCGCATGACGGGCCTTTTTCATGGTGGCCATCCATTTATCGGTATCGGCTTCGCAGGCTTTTCCTTTCTTCTGCCAGGTCCCGGCAACTGTATAATAATGAAGGGAAATCCCCTTTACAAAACGGTCTTCCGGTCTGCCCCTGCTGCAGTAAACAAGAGATTTCATTAATGTTTCCATCCAGTGGAAATCGCCGCTGTCCGGTCCTCCTGCGACTTTATACAGCTTATTGTCTCCGTAATTGCGGCAGTATGTCGCATATCGTCTTGCCTGATCTGCATAATACTCAGCGGTCATTCCTCCGCCGCATCCCCAGTTCTCGTTGCCTATTCCCCAGAGTTTTATTTTCCATGGTTCTTCGCGTCCGTTTTCCCTGCGCAGGTCCGCCATCGGGCTTTTCCCGCCGAAAGTCAGGTATTCCACCCACTGACTCATCTCCTGCACAGTCCCCGACCCGACATTCCCGCAGATATACGGCTCGGTGCCGAGTAGTTCGCATAATTCAAGAAACTCATGCGTGCCGAAGTGATTGTTTTCGACCACACCGCCCCAGTGTGTATTTACCATTTCGGGTCTGGATTCCTTCGGACCTATGCCGTCCATCCAGTGATATTCATCGGCGAAACATCCGCCCGGCCATCTGAGGTTCGGTATATTCAGGTTCCTGAATGCTTCAATCACGTCCAGCCGCAAGCCGTTTTTATTCGGAATACTGCTTTCTTCTCCTACATAAAATCCCCCGTAGATGCAGTGGCCCAGGTGCTCTGCAAAATGGCCGTAGATGTGTCTGTTTATTTTAGTTCCGGGAGCATCAAGATTTATGATTGCTGTGTGTTTCATTCTATTCTCCTGTAATCTGTTAGTTGAGTTTACGTTAACGCCAACACAGTAAAACGTCTGCGCTTGTTATTATATATGTGAATCTGCTATTTTGAACAGCAGGATATTCATTTTTTGGTAGAAATTATAATAACTCCGTACAGTTATATTACATCCGCAGAATCGCCGGGCTGAAGTTTTTCAACCCGCCTGTACAGTTTATTTCGACTCTATCCTGTCAGTCTGATCAACCGTCCCCTGGTATTCAAAACGGAACGCTGTCTGTTTTCCTTCCGCCCGGAAAACAGCCTCGAATCCGCCCCAGACAAAATTGAAGCTGTCGGCACACATGTATTGTTTGTCTGCTTCCAGAGTTTCCGGCCATGCCTTTTCATTAAGAGGCTTCCCGATTTTGTCGAATGATTTGAAATTTATCTCATAAGTGTCCGGTTTTTGTATGAATGCATAATAACCGTCGTATTCAAGAATGTCGCTAGCGAATTCATTATTCAGATATACCGGGATTTTATGGTTCATACTGATAGCGGCATCTTCCCTGAATACATACAGCAACATCATCCCGGGCGGGACATCAACCGGCTCAAGAGGCACTAAAGTTGCACATGCGGATAAACCTGCAACAGCAAGAATAATAAAGAATCTGAAATATTTCTTTTTTCCCGCTTTTCTCCTTTCGGATGAGTAAAGCCGAAGATGCATTTGTTTAAATAAAAAGTGTAAGGGCAATACTTCCAGCTGTCAATTCCGGCAAAGGATATAGTACGAATGATTATTCCAGGGTAAATGACTTAAGACTCGTATTTCCCTCTCCTTTATAGCGGAACCAGAGCGCCTGTTTCCCATCCGGTATCTTTATATCAGCCGTGTATTCAACCCAGAGAGATGAAAAATCAATGTTTATTTTACCAAGAACGGGGCCGCTTAATGCGCTCATCACCTCAAAAACTCCCCTGGAGTAGCCGCGTACTTTGACTTTCACCCTGCTTATTCCGGAACAGTCGAAATACTTAAATCCGGCGACGGCCGAATCCATCATGTTGCCGATATAACCCGGTTCTTCGTCCCCGTCCCTGCCGTCCTGGGTTATCCTGGGATAACGGTTGTCCGACCATGCGCCCGTAGCGGTATACAGTGCTTCATCCTTGCAGAAAAGATTGCATGCAATATATGCGGGATACTCACCGCGCCCGGGAAGCAGTCCGCCGTTCAGACCGCAGGAGGTCATTTCGGCCTGGGTAATTTTACCGTTTTCAGCAATATCAAGAAGTTCCGCACAGCCCTGACGGCTGAAATTTGTCCCGTTCGTATGCCTGTGGTAAAAGATATACCACTTGCCGTTTATTTCGACCATACTTCCGTGATTGTTCCCGCCGTAATATGCGGGCATTGCTGCCGGTTTATATGTATCGATATGAAGATCATTATTGCTGACGATAACTCCCTGAAATTTGAAACCCTTAAGCGGATCTGAGCTTGTAGCATAACACAGTTCATGAAATACAACCGATGAATAAATAAAATAATATGTATCTCCCATTTTCCGGATGGATGGTGCTTCGAAAAACGCGTGGTCCTCAAACCCGGTCCCTTGTGCATGCTGCTTTCCGGGCACAACAAATTCGGGCCCTTTGGTTACAGTAAGCATGTCGGAATCAAGAACGGTCACCATGGCTCCATGCCTTGTTTCATCATAAGCCCAGCAGAAACCGGTATACAGGTATGTCACATCGCCTTCGGTAAGCACACCGGGATCGAACTGCGGTTCGTCACCTTCCTTTTCTCCCAGCCTTGTTCCGTCAGGATGATGAACATAACCCAGGAATTTATATTCGCCTGCAGGCGTATCGCATACAGCAACAGAAACAACCTGCATTTTATCCAGCACGTAAAAAAGATAGTATCTTCCGTCAGGACCTTTCGTCACATCAGGCGCAAACAGGCAGCCGCTGCCGTCACGGTTCGCCGGATCTTCGGTCTTTTTATAGATTATACCCTCGTATCTCCAGTTCCCCAGATCGTCGACAGGGGCCGACCAGCAGACATAATCATTAAAGCAGTAAACATGCCCGTAAAAACGATCATGCGATCCGTAAACATATACCCTTCCGTCAAAGACATAAGGTTCGCCGTCGGGGATATATTCCCAGGAAGGAAGATAGGGGTTGAAAGCCATTTTTCTGCTTGTCATTTTTTCACCTCTTTCAGGATTATAGTACAATTATAACAGTTATTCCTTAACGCCGCCAACATTCAATCCGGAAATAAAATGACGCTGCATAAATGGGTAAACCACAAGAATCGGCAAAGCAGCAATAACGGTAATGGCTGCTCTAATGCTTACCGGCGTAACTACACTGGATGTCTGTGATAGAGCCATTGAACCGACATCAGAAGCAGACCGGGACTGCGCCTGACTTGACTGGAGATATTGCATCAATTTGTACTGCAGGGTATGCAACTCGGCATTGCCAGAATTATATATCATGGTATCAAACCACATGTTCCACGATCCTACGGCCACAAACAGACCTATTGTTGCCAGAACCGGCCGCGAAAGCGGCAGTATTATTTTCCAGAAAATAAGATAATCAGACCCTCCGTCAATTCTGACCGATTCTATTATACTCTCCGGTATGGTCTGAAGGTATGTTCTGATAACGACAAAATTAAAGGCCTGAATTACTCCCGGAACAATATATACCATAAAGGACCTGATCAAACCCAGATTTTTCATCAGGAAATAAGTGGGAATAAGCCCCGCATTTACATACATTGACAATACAAGCAGAACTGTAAACGGCTTACGGAAAGAGAAGTTTCTCCTTGAAAGAACATAGGCAATCATGGTTGTGAAAAATACGCCTGTTACCATATTTATGACAGTCCGGGCAGCTGAAATCAGGAAAGCATGAAATATGGCGCCTGTTGAAAATATTACCTTGTAATTATAAATTGTCCATTTTCTGGGAAAAAAGGTTATCCCTCCGCGGATGGTATCAAGCGCCTCATTAAACGAAACAGCAATCGTGTTCCAGAACGGATAGAGAGTTATGAAGGAAAGCAATATCATAAACAAAGTATTCATAATATTGAAAATAATATTCTCGGCCCTGGAAAGGTTCGTATTGAATTTCTTCATACCAGACGCTCCTGGCCGGTTTTCTTTGCAATCCAGTTGGCGATGAAAATCAG
>CAZKOK010000015.1:0-663 GCA_964554355.1 uncultured Spirochaetia bacterium
CCGAAACCATTTCGCAGGATGAAAAGCTGGTAATACTGAAACGGTTCACCAGGGGCTTTTATATAAGCTTTAATGAACTTATGAGTGTTTTTGCCGAAAAAGATGAAAACTGCTCAAATCAGGTAAAAAAAGAACTTATCAGATATTATATCAGATAGCAGACCCTGTTTTTTCCGGTTCTCCTCAAATAAATATGATATAATTGATGAAAAAAGCTGTTAAGGAAAAAACCATGAAAACAATCCCATATACAAAAGGACTTCATAAACTAACAGACAAGATCTATGCCTGGTTTGAACCGCCCGGAAGCTGGGGTCTGAATAATGCAGGACTGATAGCCAACAATGGAAAAGCACTCTTAATCGATACACTTTACGATCTGAAATATACAGCAGAAATGAAGAAGGAAATCAGCACTGTAATAGGGGACGGAGACCCGGACCATATTCTTGTGACGCATGCCAACGGCGATCATTTTTTCGGTTGTCAGCTTTTTCCCGGATCAGAGGTTATTGCAAGCAGACTTTGCGCAAAAGAGATGCTTGAACTGCCGCCCGGAAAAATGGCGATGTTTCAGAAAATGTACCGGATGCTTGGAAAAGCCGGGGAATATTTTCACCGTGAATTCGGCAAATTTGATTTCAGGAGAATAAAGGCCGTAAA
>CAZKOK010000015.1:673-17244 GCA_964554355.1 uncultured Spirochaetia bacterium
GAGGCCTGGAAGTCCGTGTAAAAGACCTTGGACCGATGCATACAAAAAGCGATTCAATAGCCTGGATTCCTTCAGAAAAAACCGTATTTACCGGAGATCTTCTTTTTATCGATGGAACGCCGGTCTGCTGGGAAGGAAATATTGAAAATATTATCAAGGCAATGGATTATATAATTGATCTGAAAGCTGAATATATTGTTCCGGGACACGGACCCCTGACTGACAATGCGGGAGTTGCCGGAGTCAGGGACTATTTCAAATTTGTATACTCCGAGGCCGAAGAATGCTTTATGAAAGGCATGGATTATTACGAAGCGGCCAAAAGTATAAATCCGGATATTTTTTCCGGTCTTCATTTTCCGGAAAGGATTGTAATAAATGTCGCATCTTTTTACAGACAGTTTGACAGGAAAATGAAAAAGCCTGGTTCTGTGAAGCTGTTTACTCAGATGCAGAAATATATTGAAGAAAAGAAATAGCCGGTATACGGAAAAATGCTGAAAAGCGTCCGGATAGTGATATTTTCCGAATCGGGATTTATTAATTTTCCTGATAAATTCTTGCCGCAGAAGCTATGTCGCTGTTCGGATCAATATTTATGCTTTCGCTGAAAAGTTTCCGGCTGATTTCCATATTTCCAAGATTATAATTTGCTATCGCTTCAAGAAATCTGACAGCCTGAAGTATCCGGGCATCATCGTCCAGAGGGTTTTCATTAAACCAGTCAATAGCCTGCTGATTTCCGTTTGTTTCAATCAGAATCTGACCTTTCAGAAAAATTATAAGTTCATTGTAGTCTGCATATTCGTCAAGCCAGGCTTCATCCAGATATTCAAGGGCTTCCTGCAGGTTGTTTTCTTCATATGATATCTGGGCAAGAAAATAAATTGCCATCAACTCCTGTGAGTTATCATCGGCATAACTCAGCCCCTCCAGAAAGAGGTCTTTTGCTTTTACATTTTCACCTTTGGTAAAAGCTTCAAATGCATTTACAAGAATATCGCTTCCTACATCCGGCATATTCCGCAGGGCATCATCAACACTGAAGGCCCTTACACCCCCTACGGTGCTCTCTTTCTGTCTGTTGTCACCGTAAAGAAATCTTGAAATCAGCATTCCTGCCTTTTCAACTACACCGGTGCCTTTGATTTTATCGGCACTCTTCATTAAATCGACAACGTTATAGATTCCTGCCTGGGAAATTTTAATTGTTCTGGTGCCGACCGTTATTTCAACATAGCTGTCATCCCAGAGTTTTATTACGCTGTCCGAATCAACAATATCGCCCATATCCAGTTCCAGCCAGTCATTTCCCGACTTGATATCAAGATAGCCGTCAAGATAATCTACATAGCCTTCCTGTGAATAAGCTGATATGGAAATAAAAACAAGAAACAAAAAAAAGTATTTTTTCATAATTTTAACCTTCGGTATCATTTAAAAAAAGTATATCCCTTTAACTCTGATAATTCAAGAAATCAGCGAACTATTTCACATTATCATTTTCTGCCTTCAGAATTTTCATTTTTATGAACAGCTGCGGAATCAGATATGCTGCCGAGAATCCAATAATTATATATCTTGCCAGATAAACCAGGCATCCGAAAACCGATACAGGTTCCGGAAAAAGCAGATCAAAAGCAATACCCGAAAGAAAATAGAGAGGAACCAGCAAAACAAATCCGCAAAGCAGTTTCAATATTGTATGCTTTGCATTGCCCCTTGCTGAAAATTTCAGTGCTTTCCAGATCAGACCGAAACCCCAGAGAAGGCCTGAAAATGTACCAACCATATTTAAAATATTTTTTCTCTGTTCAAAATCATCCGAAGTCAGAACCGCATAAATGAAAAGAACAGAAGCAAGAAGGATATTCATTACGGTTATAAATAAAAGAGGGGTTTTTATCTTTTTCATAGCCCCTTTATCCCTGACCCAGAAAACCCCGGCAGCGGTCATTATGCCGATCAGCCATCCGGCAAGAACATCCTGGGGAAAATGGACCCCGTAAACAATCCGCGACAGACCGCCGATTATAATCAGTATTATTGCCGCAGCCCTGATTCGGACATTGCTGAAACCGATGAACAGCCATGTCCCCAGAGCACCGTAAAAAATCGAATGGGCACTGGGAAATGAGAAAGTCGGCTCTTCCACAAAATTGGAGACAATTTCGGGATACTGAATATAGGGGCGTATTTCCTGAACAGCAAGCTTCAACCCTGCGCCTGCCAGGGCAGAAATAAAAAGAATGATTATCAGCTCTTCGCCTTTTTTCCTGCTGATACACCAGTAAACAGTCGGAAGAAGCAGAAGATATCCGTAAGTTTTTCCCATAAAGTGCAAAGGATAAAGAATCCATCTGAACCAGTCGGGCAATGAAGAAAGAATCTCTGTAATTTTAAGCATAAGCGGACACTCCTTTCAGTCTGATAGATAAATTATAATTGGAAATTATTAATATTAAAATTTAAAAAAGTACCTTTTTTATTACACCAAAAAGAGATACTTTTAGCATATGGAAATGACGATCCGTATGCCTGACGACATGCATCTTCACTTAAGACAGGGACGGACACTCAAGCAGGTGCTTCCCTGGACAGCGAACCAGTTTGCCAGAGCCGTCATCATGCCGAATACTATCCCTCCGATAACCACTTCCAGACTTCTGGAAGACTACCGCGATGAAATAAAGCAGGCAGACCCCGATTTTGAACCGATAATGACATTCAAACTGATGACAGATATGAATTCAGCAGAAATAAGGGAACTTAAAAAGGCCGGAGCTGTTGCAGGGAAACTCTATCCGCAGGGATCCACAACCAATGCCGAAGACGGACCCTCTGAAATAACGGAACTATATCCGGTATTTGAAGCAATGCAGGAAAACGGACTTGTTCTCTGTCTTCATGCCGAAGATCCGCAAATCGCAGTACTTGAAAGGGAGCAGGCATTTCTCCCTGTTATCGGAAAGATAGCGGAAAGTTTTCCTGACCTGAAAATAGTTGTGGAGCATGTCTCCACAAAAGAAGCCGTTGAATTTGTCAAAAACACAGGTGAAAATATCGCCGCTACAGTTACCCTTCACCATCTTCTGTTTACTCTTGATGACCTGATCGGCGGAAAACTGGAAGCGGACCTGTTCTGCAAGCCGGTCGTAAAACAGGCGGCCGACAGGGAGAGTCTCAGGCAGGCTGTGTTTTCGGGAAACAGGAAATTCTTTTTCGGTTCGGACAGTGCACCCCATTCCAGGATAAAAAAACTGGAAGAAGGCGCGGCAGGGATATTTTCGGCACCGGTAATAATGCCTGCTCTTGCGGCGCTTTTTGAGGAAAACAGAAAACTGAACCTTCTTGACAATTTCGTCTCTGGATTCGGAGCGGATTTTTACGGCCTGCCCAAAAACAAAAAACTGCTGGTCCTTGAAAAACAGATATCCGAAGTCCCGGAAACGGTCGGCGAAACAGTTCCCCTGTTTGCAGGCAGAATTCTGGACTGGCGGATCAGGAAGGAATAGGAAATTCATGAAATACTGCCACAAGAAAACTTACTGCCTGCTGTTTGCTGTAACAGCCGTTTTTATTTTCTCCTGTTCAAGCATCCCTGCCCCCCATAACGAGGACGATACCCTGCTTATAATACCTGTAGGAGTAATCAATAAATCAAATGAACCATGGTATGGAAGTTATTCGTTTGTAATTGAAAGCATAACCGGTGGAAATGAAGTAAAAATCAAGAAAATCCAGAGAACGGAAGGCTACACATATGTTTCCACCCTTCCACCCGGAGAATACAGAATAAAAGAACTTGTTTTCATGAATAATTCAAAAAACTACGACCGGGAAAGCAGAATAGAGATTTCCATAATAACATTCACTCTCGAAGCAGGAACCCTGACTGTCCTGGACAAAAAATTCCTGTATACAATAGAAACCCCGATGACATCCGGCCATCCGATTATGAAACCGAAATTTGTCCCATTAAGCGGGGACGGAGTAAATGAAATACTTGAAGAACTGAAAAACACAGGCAATTTCTCAAAATGGGACAGCCAAAACTGAATAAAGCAGACACAATATTGTTTTTCCGCTTGAAAATTCATTGAGCAGCATTAAAATAAAATATATAAATAAAAATACCTCAGGGGTTATATAATGCAGATCGTGGATCTAAAATCTGAATACCAGGAAATTTATTTTGTCTGCATGGACAGTTGGTCGGATGACATCAGGAACGTAGCAAAATACAAGGAAGACTGGTACAGCGCAATGAAAAACAAAGGGCTGATAGTCAAACTGGCCCTTGTCGATGATGTAGTCTGCGGAATGATCCAGCTTGTGCCGTCAGAACTCGCATTTGCCGAAGGCAGCAATTTCTATTTTATCCACTGCATCTGGGTCCACGGCCACAAACAGGGAATAGGAAATTATCAGAAACAGGGAATAGGCAAAGCCCTCCTGAAATCCGCCGAAACCGCCGCGAGGGACGGAGGAGCTGACGGAATAGCCGCCTGGGGCCTTGGAATCCCCGTCTGGATGAAAGCCTCCTGGTACATAAAACAGGGCTATGAAAAAACCGATAAAACCGGTCAGATGGTCCTGGTCTGGAAACCCTTCAGGGACGGAGTAACTCCGCCGAAATGGATTAAACAGGAAAAAATCCCCGGAGCAGGGAACGAAGTAGTTAAAATTACAGCTTTTAAAAACGGATGGTGTCCGGTACAGAATATAATCTTTGAAAGAGCAAGAAAAGCAGCCGCAGAATTCAGAGATTCAGTCGAATTTGATGAAATTGATACACTCGACAGAAAAAAATTCCTTGAATGGGGAATTGCAGACGGACTATATGTAGACGGAAAGTCAATTGCGACCGGTGCGCCGCTTTCCTATGAAAAGATTAAGAAGAAAATAGCAAAAAGCGTTAAAAAGAGACAGAAGAATCGATCCAGATAAAAACCACCGTTTGTTAAAATCTCAACCCCTGGTGTCAGCCATAGCTGGTAGGATGAAGATGCATCTGTAATATTGACAAACAGCGCACACAGAATATAAAATTATATATCAAACCACTCCAGGGAGGCTGCGGGTCAGATGAGTATGTAATAATTCACTTTATTTTTCAGATTTTTCTCAAGGTGGATTATTATGAAGGAATTCTATCCGTACGCATTTGTTACGTTTTTAATAAAAAATGACAGTTACTTACCCGGCGCCCTTCTCCAGGCATATTCCCTTAAAAAACAGGCCATAATTGCTGATACAATCTGCATTGTCAGCGAAGAAATCACCGGACAGGCAATTTCAACCCTTGAAATCATATTTGACAGGGTAATACAGCTTGAATCAATCAAAACCGGACTGCTGAACGACCAGAAAAGGCAGTACCTTTCCCGGATATTCACCCGCCTCCACGCCCTCCGCCTTGGCGGGGACGGAGACCTCGGCTGCAATTACAGTAAAATTATCGTACTGGACGCGGATATCCTGCCGATCCGCGGCTATCAGCAGCTTTTTCTCGTGGATTCACCCGGAGGCATACTGAATGAATACCGGGAATTTACCATTGCCTTCTCTGACGAAAAAGAAGGAAAAGCAGAAAAATCAGAAAAGCCGCTGAATGGAGTCTGGGAATGGCACCAGCATTACCGGAATATTCCTCACGGCATAAGAATTCCGAAATCAATCACAGATAATGTTATATTTGACAACAATAATTATGGAATAAATACGGCTCTTTTAATTATTGAACCCTCAATGGAAGTATTTAATGAGATAATTGATGATCTGAATAATGAAAAGATTCTGAATTATATAAAAAGCAATTTCAGGTGGCCGGATATGCAGTATTTAACCCTTAAATGGTCCGGAAGCTGGCACAATGTGGATCTCTCTTATGCCAGTTTCTACGGATACCCTGATATTGAAGTGATAAACGGAAACCATTATGCCGGAGTCAAGCCCTGGCAGATAAATAATGACTCCGTAATAAAAAAATACAGGCATTATAATGATTTCAGGTTCTGGTATTCTGAGTTCATAAATATGGTGAAAGAAAACAGAAAGCTGAACAATAATAAAAAGCTGATAAAGCTGACAGAGTATATACAGACAGGAACATGCATATGCAGCTGATCCTAAAGAATTTTGCAGAAAATAATTTTGCTGTCTCCGCTGTCGTAAAAATCAGGGATAATGGCAGTTTCAATATACCCGTGTTTCTGGTAAAAATAATGTGTCGGCTTATATCTTGACTGCGAAGATGTCTCGACATATATTCTCCTGCCGCCCAGATGCGAAATCTGTTTTTCTGTTTCCCTGAGAAGGGTTGATCCGATTCCCTTTCCGCGTATGCTGTCCAGAACGGCAATCCAGTACAGGTCAAAACTCGATTTTGTTCCTGTTATAGGTCCGTAAATTGAAAACCCGTTTACTTTTCCTTCTGTTTCTGTAAAAATAAAATGATACCCGCTTTGCGTTCCACACTTAAGTGCCGCACAGATAAGTTCATCAGCAATTCCGATTTCTTCACTATTGAAAAACCCGCTTGATTCAGTTATCTGACGGACTGTTTTGCGGTCTTTTTTTTCAGGCCGGTTTCTGAATATCAGCTCAGACATGGAACGGCCTCTGAAATACTTTCAATTATCGAGCATATTACTTTTTGGTCTGACATACCCGCCCTGACCGCAGCTGCCATAAAGCCGGCATCCGGTGAAAGGCAGGGATTGGTATTCACCTCAAGAATCCACAGCTGGCCTTGCCGGTCCATCCTCATATCAATCCGGGCGTATCCTGAGAGTCTGAAAACCTCCCAGCAGCGTATCGACAGAATTTTGAGATTTGCAGACAAATTCGGCTCTTTGGATTCATTGATGAAAATCCGGGGAGTATTGCTGTACTCAAAACTGTTTTCATCCCATTTTGCAGCATAATTAACAATCTGAAGCTTGTCCCCGGGGAAACTGCTGAAATCAATTTCGGCAAGAGGCAGGACAAAAGGCTTGCCGTTCATTTCAAGAATTGAAATATTGAATTCCCGGCCGGGAATGAATTTTTCTAGAAAACAGCTGTCGGAACGGTTGCAGATATCTGCAGCAGATTCGATTTGTTCAAAAAAGACTGAAGAGTCATTTATGGAGAGAGAAGCATGCTCCCAGACACTTTTTGCAATAAAGGGGGCCTTCAGCCTGATTTCGGATGTTTTTTTCAAGGGCTGCCACTCAGGCGTCGGCAGTCTGTGTTCCTTCAGAATATGTTTTGCAGAAAGTTTGTTGGATGTAAGCATTATTGCTTCTGCGGAAGCTCCGGTATAGGGAATATTCATTGATGAAAGAAGCGACGGGACAAGATGAATAAGGCTTCCTTTCCCGTTCAGTGACTCGACCAGATTGAAGACAGCATCAGGCTTTGTATCCAGCAACCTGTCATGAAGATTTTCAAGATCGAGACCGGCAGCAAGCGTCCGGGCAGTATAGCCTGAATTATTCAGAGCAGAACATACAAATTCAGCCTGAACAAGCGTATCCTTTTCATCCGGGGCCGGATTTTCTCCGGTTTTCTGATGGAGAACGATAATATCGCGGCTGTTCATTATTTCCTTCCATTCCGCCTGATGGCGGATTCCAGAATTTGATTAATCAGATCCTGATAACTGATCCCTTTTTTTGAACACAGGATCGGCAGATCGGAGATTTCAGGGTTAAGACCGGCCAGAGGATTAATTTCCAGGAAATTTACCCCTCCTGAACTGTCGCATTTCAGATCGATACGGCCTCCGTCCCTCGCGCCGAGGGCTTTCCATACTTTTAAAGCCAGTTCTTCGGCTTCATGTGCTGTGCTGTCTTCTGCAAGAACATAATCCATGCAGTTTTCGAAATCCTGTTTGTTTTCATATGAATAATAGGAAACATCAGTTGCGGCAGTTGTTTTGACTTCCAGCGCCCCGACAACCCTGGCTTTGTTTCCTGTTCCAAGTATTCCGACTGTAAATTCACGCCCCGGAAGGTATTCCTCAATTAAAACAGACTGTGGAAATTTTTCCAGAAGCGTCAGGCAGTTTTGCTCAAGCTCATCACGATTACTGCATTTGCTGCTGTGGTATATGCCCTGACTTGTTCCGCCCAGCGCCGGTTTGCAGAAAACCGGAAATTTAAGGCTGAAATTATCAAGATCGGAAATACTGTCCGCAGTAAGAAAATCCGGAGTAGGCAGCCTGAAATTACGGACGGTGGATTTGGCCAGACCCTTGTGCAGGCAGACTGAAAGAACAAGTGAATCGGAAAAAACCATGGGAATACGGTATGCTTCCAGCAGCGCGGGGATCTGCGATTCTCTTGAAGGACCATATAATCCTTCAGCTATATTAAAAACAAGATCCCAGCACTCTCCAACAGCCAGGGCATCAACAAGTTTTTTTATATTGCCTATCCGTACGGGCAGATGACCGGCTTTTCCGACGGCCTGTTCAATTGCATCCACGGTGTCCTCGCGGTCGAATTCGGCCAGCATTTCGTTTGAAAGACCCTGATTAATATAATCCGTCTTAAGGTCGTAAGTGAGTCCTATTTTCATGACTGCGCCTTTTCAGCTGCCGGCAAACTCATCCGGATACCGGAATATTCGGTTCTGATAATTTCTTAACACAACAGACCCGTCTTCATGTCCGAGATTGTATTCCGGAAGCAGCGGAATTTTCCCCCCTCCTGCAGGAGCATCAATAACATAACTGGGAACAGCATATCCCGAAGTATGCCCCCGAAGACAGCTGATAATATCAATACCCCTGCTTACAGCTGTTCTGAAATGAGAAGTCCCGGAAACAGGGTCGCACTGATAAAGATAATAGGGACGGACACGCATCTTCAGAAGTCCCTGCATAAGGGATTTCATGACATCAGGATCATCATTGACACCCTTCAAAAGAACAGTCTGACTGCCCAGAGGAATCCCTGCGTCTGCAAGCCTTTCGCAGGCTTCCCTTGTTTCATCTGTCAGTTCGGACGGATGCGTGAAATGCAGACTGACGAAAAGAGGATGATAATTCCTGAGCATTCTGACAAGCTGCGGAGTAATACGCATTGGAAGAACCGCCGGGACCTTGCTGCCGATCCTGATAATTTCAACATGCTCAATCCTGCGCAGACTATCCAGAAGCCACTCAATCCGCGAATCCGGAAGGGTCAGAGGATCTCCGCCGGAAACAAGAACGTCACGGACTTCGCTGTGCGCTTTAATATAATCCACCGCGCGCTGCCAGTACCCGGAATTGAAGGGACGGAGGTTGTTTTGGATAACCATCCGGCTGCGGGTACAGTACCGGCATAGAGTAGAACAGAAATTTGTGGCCAGGAAGAGAACCCTGTCGGGATAACGATGCACAAGACCGGGCAGCGGACTGTCATTATCCTCATGAAGAGGATCATCCTCTTCACAGGGAGAGTGAACATATTCATCCGGCAGCGGAATTACCGTTTTTCTCAGCCCGGCATTATACGGATCGGCCCAGATAAGGCTGAGGTAGTAGGGAGTGATTGCAACAGGACGCGATTCAAGACCCTTTTTTAACACCTGTTTCTCATCTTTTGTTAATGAAATAATACGGCTGAGAGATAAATAGTCCCTGATCGAGTGCCTGATCTGCCAGTGCCAGTTATTCCATTCGCTGACGGAAGTACCAGGGAAGAAAGCAGAGATAAATTCGTCTGTTCTGGAATTCGGGACGATGCCGGACGGCTGATTTTTAAATGCTAAATTGGTTTTATTGAAATTGAATTTGTTGTTCTGCCGCAGCTGGAAATTTCTGATAACAGAAGATCCGGAGGGCACAGAATCCCGCAGGGACCCTGCACGGGCGGCCGCCGGAGGCTCCGCCTCTTCAGTAAACATGAAATTTTCTTCCATTTTTTTACTGTCTCCTTTAAAAAGGAGAATAGGAAGGATAACAGGTCCTCCCTTATGATTTGAATTTCCCTCGCATTCCGGGATATATGAGATCTGGAAATACTATACCCTGAAGGCAAAAAAGAAATTCTCTTCATTAATCTAGGAATATATGCCCGTTAAGCAAAAAAAGCAATGTTTTTCTGCCATTATTTTTATGAATTTTATTTATCAGTCTAAACAATCTCGTGCCGCAAAAAGTCTGGACAGACTCTGCCTTTGACAGAAAAAGCCGGAATCTGAGTTTTCCCTGATATTCAGGCAACTAAAATGTTTATTTTTTGCCCTTCCAGAGGTAAACTGCTGAATAATTCAAACAAAGCTTTTGTCTCATCATCCGGCGGATGAATTATATCACAGCGACCGGTTTTTATGTGATGGCAGCCTGAGTATTCATAATCCCTCACATCTTTTACTTCTCTATATGCTGTGCGGATTGTTCCAGATGTAAAACTGTGTCCTGTACATCTGTTTTTCATCATCGATAATTACACTTTTGAACCGGTCGTACCAGACATGACCTTTGTATCCCTGTTCAATATTATATTCCCGGGCAAAATTCCCAAGAACCCACTGCATGATTTTTGACAAATCCGAGTGCTCCAGGGGTTTGATAATGAGGTGAACATGGTTTCCCATTATGCAGAAGTTTTTGATGATAAAACTGAATTTCAGTTTAGCTTCCCTGATTTTCTTCAATAGTAATTCCTTGATTACCGTATCTGCGAAAATCATTTCCTGCCGGTTGATCCGGCCAATGGCGTGATAAGTCGCGCCACGTATTTTTATTCTTGGACGTCTCATATAAGGGTAAACATCTAAATACCTCCGCCCCCCCCATGTTGACTGAATATTGGAATTAGATGTCTTTTTAAATTCCTCCGTCCCCAAAAGGGAAAATGTGCATAAAAGGGTTGTATGTTTGGGAAAAGGAGATATATTATATAGAAAGAAAGGATCAGCGTCCGGCGGGGGTGGTCTTTTTGGGGGGTCTGACGGCAGGCCTGGGGTTTATGATTAAAAGATCCTGAAAATTGATTTACAAAAAATGGTTTTCTGTTTCAATCAGCCGGGCACAAGAATTACTGCATTAAAAAAATATTTAAGCTTTTGCTGAACCTTAAAGGAATTAAGGGGATAATTATGAAAAAAACAACCATTCTTATTTTTATTTTTTTCCTGACAGCTGTATCAGCATTTACACAGACAGAAAGCCGGTTTTCCTTTGTTGTAACGCCGGGATATGAATTGACTTTGCCTTATGAATACGAGCTGTTTGAAAACGGCGTAAATGCAAATCTGGATTTTGAATACCGGATATTCACCAATCCCAGAATCAGCGCGGTAGTTGATCTGGGCTATACATATCTGCCTATAATTTCCGGAGACCTTTCTCACATAATTTTTGCCGGCGGCGGAATAGACTACGGATTACCGAGGATCGGCGGAAAACTTGAGTCAGCACTGTTCCTGAACGGCGGCTATTACTACGGAGTTATAGCAGAGGAAGAAAACAGCGCAGGCGGAAACCTCTTCGCATCAGGCGGCCTGCGATTGTCCTGGCCGTTCAGTCCGGATTATGAACTTGGACTGGAAGTAAGGTACAAGGCGCTGGCAGACGGATATGGAAACCTTCTTTATCATGGATTATGTATCGGACTCAGCAATTTAATCAATATTCATCAGCGTGGAATGGTGAAGATATTCAATATAAATCTTCAGTAAGTTTTTCCCGTTCTTAATAAATACTATAACTAAAACAGTTTAGGAAAGGTAAATGTCAGAAATTCCGGATCAAGCCCTATCAAAGACATCAGGGTAAGCGTATTTGTTGACAAATATATGGACAATCCAACAACATGCCCAAGCCCGTCGACGCTTGCCGGCGGAGAGGAATTTGAAGTTGATCTGTTTGCGCTCTTTTCTGAAAAAGTACTGGATATTACTGAATCCACAGTGGTTTCGGCCAAAATCCAGGTCAGCTATACGCAGAACAACAAGGAAGTCACTTCCGAAGAATCAGTGTCCCTGCGTCTGTATGACAGACATGCAATGACCTGGGATGACGATCAGAAGGCAGCAGCATTTGTCGATTACAAAGACCCGAATGTAATTGAACTGGGAAAAACATTCAATCATGTAGTAAGTCAGGAAGAATCGGTTGTTGATGAAAACCTGAGTATCGCCATGGCTATGCACGAAGCCTTCGGCGAATACGGAATCAGTTATGCCGTTGATCCGACAACACCGTTTACGGAATATTCCGGAAATGTAATGGCTGTCGATTTTCTTCAGTTTCCGTATAACACCCTCAAGTACAAGTCGGGCGACTGCGATGATCTTTCGATTCTGTATGCATCGATTCTCCAGTCCGTGGGAATTGACACGGCGTTCATTACAATCCCCGGGCATATTTTCATGGCCTTTGCCCTGACCCTTCCGCCGGGAGAAGCGGAAAAAGCCTTTTCCTCCCCGGACGACGTCATTATCCGCGACGGCAAAGCCTGGGTCCCTGTTGAAATAACGCTTGTGGGAAATTCTTTCATGCAGGCCTGGAAAGTAGGGGCCAACCAGTGGAACGAATACAACAAAAAAGGCGAAGCGAATTTTTATCCGATGAAGGAAGCATGGAAAAGGTATGAGCCCGTAGGATACGGCGGAAATGCCGGTGAAATCGATTTTATTGATGAAAGCAGCGTGAAAAAATCATATGAAGCAGAACTTGAAAGATTTATTGACCGCGAGATTTTCGCCCAGGCCGAAACCTACAAAGAAAAAATGGATGAAAGGGGAAAGGACGCCAAAACCCTGAATCAGCTTGGCAATATTTACGCAAGGTACGGAAAGAATACTGAAGCAAAAAGCTATTATCAGCAGGCGCTTCAGATCAAGGGGTACTATCCGGCCTACCTTAATCTCGGAAACCTTTATTTTCAGGATGAAAATTTCACCAAAGCCCTGGAATATTACCGTGAGGCTGAACAGCTGAAGCCCGATTACTGGCTGATCCAACTCCAGATATCACGGGTTTTCAATGAACTTGGTAATTTTGACGGATCCGCGGATTATTTCTCGAAAGTTGAAAAAAGCAATCCTGAAATGGCCTCCCATTATGCTTTTCTGGACCTGAATGCCGATTCTTCGGCAAGGGCCTCAAGCCAGGCGGCGGGGGATGTAATGCTTTGGGCGGACGAAGAGTAAAACTGATACCTTCGTCCCCGTTATTCGGGCACAAATCCGCTGTACGAACGCTGTACGAACTAACCTGACACCTCCGTCCCCAGCTCACGGGCGAAAAAAAGCCGCCTGCGGGGGCAGGCGGCTGGAAGTTATGCCTGATGTTGTTTAATAGCTGGTCTGGAATTTGTAGACCAGGCCGGCTGTTGCCTGCAGGAACATGTCCTGTGTGTCTATCATGTAATGGTAGCGGGCGCATATATCAAGCAGAAGATGCTCTGAAAGATTCTTTTCGAAGCCGATTCCGCCGTTAGCGCCGTATGTGAAGGAATTGAAGTCCGGGAAATAGGCGGTTACTCCGGCAAGAGCGTATGCGGAGAATTCCTGACTGACAATGTCCAGCTTGTATTTTATGTCAAGGCTGGCCGAAGGCAGCATGAGGGCATCTTCCGAAGCGGAGGCCGGGAAGAAATGGTTGTAATCCAGCAGCAGCAGCACCGCAACATCCTTGCTGATCCAGTAACCGAGGTCCACGGTCGCGGAAATTCCCATATTATAGAGGTTGTTGAGCGCCGGCAGCGGAATTACCGTTCCGCCGTGAAGGCTTAACTGTCCCTGGTAATATGTCGGGATTTTCTTTTCGGTGAATTCCAGATCATTTATCAATATTTTCATCTGCGGATCATGGTCCAGCTGTGTCTGCGAAAGGGTGAATTCGGCGGTATATGTTCCGTCATAGTTGTCCTTCAGTTCCCTGGTGAAGATAATTCCAGGGTTGTAGGTATAAGCCTGCATCTTTATTATGTGTCCGGGCCCGAGGTAATTGCCGTACTTGTCTTTCGGAACGAACCTGACTCTGAAGCGTTTATCCCTTTCTTCCTTGCCTGGACCGAGTATGCTGATCTGGAAATCGGTTTTACCTTCGTCCGGAAGCACTTCGTTATAATAGCTTGCGGTCCATTCCCTTGTTGTTGTTTCGCCGTTGTCGGTGGGTATGTTGCTGGCGATTATACGGAAATTGTAGTTTCCGGGAGTGATTGTCTTCTTATACGAATAACCGTAGACACCGTCGTTGGCCTCGCCGTCATCGTGCTGTCCATCATCGTAGAGTTTAATCGAATCAAGCATGCGCTCGATAAGCGGTTCGCCCGTTTCTTCCTCGATCATAGTCAGCTTTTCATCGATTGGATCGGCATCGCGGTCGTTGCTGTCGCCGGCGGCTGAGTCAATCTCATCCGCCTGGATGTCCGATTCATGCAGAATATTGCCCACGCTGGTGATCGGAATATCGCAGACGACATCAACGGTCGCACCGGTAAGCGGCTGTCCGCCGCGTGTCAGCCTGGCGTTTACGACGATTGGTTCGCCTGTATGTGTTGAAGCCTTGTAAAACTCCGGCTCAAGCTTTGTTTCGCCGAGTCCGGCTATAGTCGAAGCAAACTTAACCGCCGTTCCGTCGGGAACGCTGTCCTTTACTGAAACAAGCAGCTTCCATTCGCCCTCGTGAGCGGAGTTCAGGCTGCCGCTGAGCGGGAAGCAAAGTTCCATGAACATGTAGTTGTCATCCTCGCTGTAACGGATGCGGTTGTTTTTCGTGTGTTTAGTGATTATCTGGCCATCAGGCGCCTGTACGGCCATTTCAAGTGCATTGTCGTAACCCTGCCAGAATACCGAGAAAGAAGCGCTGGTCTGATCGGCCGAAATTACGGCTGAAGATTCGGCGGCCGGATCACCTTTTTTGAGCTCTTCAATCGGGTCGGTGATCATTGCCGACTGATTGTTAAGCAGCAGGATATCGTTGAAAACCTTGAATATCTTGATGGGCAGGTCTTCGCTGTTATCGATCCTGCGGTATGTGCCGTTTTCGATAATCGCATCATTCGGTCCGTCCAGCTCGTCCAGCATATCGAGCAGAATCGTTTCGCCTACACCGTATGGATAGCCGACGGCAACGACATGGATAAAGAAATCATCACTGTCCCCTATGTACTGGGAAAGGAAATCGGCAATGCTCGGATTGGTGTTATGACGGCCGTCCGTAAGCAGAAGGATTGACTGAAGAGTGTTAGGTCCGGTACCGAGCAGGCTCTTGCCGGCTATCAAAGCTCCGCCGATAGAAGTCGAACCGCCATGGGCTATCGGCGGGATAATTGATGTCATGATATCCAACTTGGTTTCGCCGGCCGGAATATCGTCGCGAAGCATATGCATCGGATTTCCGTCAACTTCGGGCACCTTGCTGTCCGTCGACTGGTTGAACATCACCAGCCCGTAGTAATTGTCATCGTTTGCCTGCATCAGGTCCACGAAATAGATCGCTGCGTTCTTGACGGCGGACATCTTTGAAATAGCGCTGCCGCTGTAGGCCATGCCGCCCATGCTGCCCGACTTGTCAAGGACATGGACCACGTCGTAGTCATAATCAATCTGTGGAACGCTGACCCAGATGTCGCCGCTGAATACACCGAGAGAACTGTGGGTAATCGATATTTCCGAAACACCGGCATAACCGTCATTGTCGAAAGAACCTGAGTTGCCCGAACCCGAGAAAACATGGTCAGGATTCACCTGCGAATCATTCCAGAGCGTTATGGCCCCGGAAGCAGCAAGACCGATTAAATTGTAATAGGCATCATATACTATCGGGAATACGGAGATCGAAGGATCATCGGTATCCATCACGTAATGATCAATGATATCGCCCGAACCGTCATTTGCCGTTTCGAGCCTGATGTTTGTGGCGCTTCCGGCGCCAATAGTGAACGTGATAGTCACAGGAGTTATGCCTGTCATGGTAGCCCGGACCGTTACGGTCCCCGATACCGTTACGGACGGCAGAGTCAGTGTCGTTGACTCTGCCGGTCCCGCTGCAACAGTTGCCGTTGCACCCCCCGTGAAAGACTGGGCCGTAATGTCCCAGGCAGCAGTAGCCGCTCCGGTGGAATTGGAACATGAGTTCCTGCCCCAGGCATACAGCCCGATGGTCGCGGGCGGGGGGCTGCTGCCGACCGTGTAGGATGTGGTCAGGGCGGCTTCGGAACCGTCCAGGATTTCTATGCTGAACACAGTACCTTCCGCCGATACGCTTACGGTACCGGTATTGTCAAATTCCGTTGGAACGGTGCTGTGGGTCGCGCGTATTTCAAGAGTGCCGTTGCCGCAGCCCGGATCGAATTCCGTCGATGTGCCGGTCGGGGGCGTAAAGGTCGCCGATGAAAATGCTCCCGAAGGATTTTCATTGTAGACAGACCAGTTGGCACTGATGTAATTCCTGAAACGGTTGGCGGAATCAAAGGCCGCAGCGTAGACCGTCACAGTCTGGGTATCATCGATATTGTAAGCACCTGCTTCATCCGTTACAGGGTCCGGATCGGCCGAAGAACCGTCGTGGGTAACGACCCTGATATAGTCCAGCGGACCTGCAGTAATGACATTCGCTATTGTATCCGAAAATGTCG